>NZ_JAUBSB010000052.1:0-46606 GCF_036702135.1 Microcoleus sp. LAD1_D3
TTCTGAGTGCAATTTATCTCACTTAGCCCCAGTCTCCCATAAAATAGGTACTTTATTTCCGCCATGCTGTACTAGCAACCCAACAAGGAAAAACAGTCACCGTTGTCGGAACTTATGGCTATATGCCGCCCGAACAATTTGGCGGGAGAGCGGTTCCCGCTTCCGACTTATACGGCTTGGGAGCAACATTAATCGCCTTAATTACCAAACAGCATCCAGCCGATTTACCGCAGCAAGATTTGCAGCTCGAATTCGAGCAATTCACCAAATTAAGTCCCGGTTTTACCAATTGGCTGAAGTGGATGACGCATCCCAGTTTAGAACGCCGTCCCGCCTTAGTCCAAATCGCAAAAGAAGTTCTCGAAAAACCACAGACAATAAATAAATATTCCCTACCATTGAAACAGGGAAAAACCGTGAATACCTTTAGCTTGTTCTGGAATGCGATCGGGCGCAGCATTGGGACAGGATCTCTAGCTGTAGGAGCTTGTGCAGCAATTTACAGCACCTTTTTCTTTTCGGCACTGATGACGATAATTGTCCAAGGAATCCTGGGCATTTTTCTCGGCTTGCTGCTGGGGTTGGGGAACGGAATAATCGTAGCAATTGTGACCCGATTGTGTTTTTTCCCCCTAACTAATCCCAAACTTCACCGACAGGTTTTAAATGGAATTAGTATCGTACTCTGTACTTTGGTAAGCCTCGACTTCCTTCCGAAGACTTCGCTGCCGTATTACTCAAGTTCAAGTTATTATATTTTGGTGCTTGCACCGTCGCTAATTGCAGGACTATCAATGGGGGAAAGTAGCAAGTATTTTGCCCGCTGGTATCAAAGAAAAAGTGGACTCTAAAATTTATATAAAGTAGGTTGGGTAGAGCGATAGCGAAACCCAAAATTTTATTTTAAATGAAAAAGCGAAACCCAAAACTTTATTTTAAATGAAAAGTTGAGTTTCGTGACCTCAAACCAACGTACATAATTTTGGCTTGCACTCAAGTTAACATTAAGGTAAAAAAATATGATTGCGAAAGTATTAGCAGAACGCTATGAAGTGCAGGGGCAACTGGGAAAACAAACAGGTCGCCAAACGCTGCTGGCTCGTGATTTGCAAACTCAAGAATTAGTTGTCATCAAACAGCTATTCCTTGGTAACGATTTTGAATGGCAAGACCTCAAGCTATTTGAACGGGAAGCGGAAACTTTAAAAGAACTCGATCATCCAGCAATTCCTCGCTACCTCGACTACCTGGAAATTGACGAACCAGACAGTAAAGGATTTGCCCTGATACAGACTTATGTAGAGGGAAAAACTTTGGAAGACCATTTAAAAGCTGGACGTACTTTTAGCGAAAGCGAGGTGAAAGAATTAGCTAAATCGCTGTTAGAAATTTTGATTTATTTGCACGAACAAGAACCGCCTGTTATTCATCGCGATATTAAACCCAGCAATATTTTACTGCACAGCAGATCCGGTCACTCGGTCGGACAAGTTTATTTAGTTGATTTCGGCTCGGTGCAGAACCAAGCTGCAAAGTTTGGCGGCACAATTACAGTAGTGGGAACTTACGGATATATGGCGCCGGAACAATTTGGCGGGCGCTCGGTTCCGGCTTCTGACCTTTATGGTTTAGGTTCAACTTTAATTTATTTGGTAACAGGTTTGCATCCCACGGAACTGGCGCAGCAGGATTTAAAAATTCAATTTGCCGATCGCATCACGCATCTCAATCCTAATTTAGTTGATTGGCTGGAGTGGATGACGGAACCGAGTTTATCCAAACGGTTATCTTCGGCTGAGGAAGCATTGCGATGTCTCAAAAATCCCAGTTCTATCGACAAAAAATCTATAGCCTTGCAGCCGCAAGGCAGCGATATTAAATTGACAAAAAATTCGGAGTTTATCGAAATTATATTTCCGCCGCCAGGAGTTGGTTTTGGTTTAATTGCTCTGTTTTCTACTGCGGTTGCTGCAACAGCCATATTATGGGGTAATTTTGATTATAATAAGCCATTCATTAATTCAGAGATAAATCTGCTAATTCTTGTGATGATAGCAGAAAGTTTATCAGTTGCGGTAGCAGTAATGTTTCTGTTTGCACTATTTCGGAAATTGCGTCTCAGAATCGATCGCCAGCAAATCTCCTGTACCAGCTATCTACTGGGGTTGAGATGGAATCATTTGGACCCAGCCGCCAGACAGGACATTTCTTATTTGAAAATTGAAAAAATTGGAGCCAACCTTTCTGAGGTGATTGTTAAAGCCGGCAACCAAAAATATAGACTGGGAGTGAAGCAGAAATTAAGCGAAGCAGAAATCGAGTGGTTAGCGACAGAACTTAGCCAGTGGTTGGGATTGAAAATTAAAAGAACTTTGAAAGACGGTGGAATGACTACATGGTAGATATGAAAATATCTCCCCAGGACAAAAACAAAGCATTCCCCTCTCAAACTGTGGGATGCGTCCCGCCCCTCCGGTGTATTTTCCCAGCAGGTGGGACACTCCACCAGCATCATCCTCAAATGGTGCAACACAGATCGCACTCCCCCGCTTTCTCTCAATCTCATGCAGCCGAAAAGCCCGATCGCCCGTAAAATGCTATCAAAGGGATTTGGCAAGTAGCACTCATCCCAATCATCTGTTAACTTGGAGATATTGTTGTGGACTTATCGCTAATTCCGGCACAGCCGAAACCAGGACTGCTCAACGTCCTCATCGAAATTACCGCCGGTAGCAAAAACAAGTACGAATTTGATAAAGACTTACAAGCCTTTGCTCTTGATCGGGTGCTTTCTTCCTCAGTCCAATATCCGTGCGACTACGGCTTCATACCCAATACCTTAGCCGATGATGGCGACCCCCTCGACGGCATGGTGATGATGGATGAGCCCACATTTCCAGGGTGCATTATCGCAGCCCGTCCGATCGGAATGCTAGAAATGATCGATGGAGGAGACAGGGACGAAAAACTTTTGTGCGTTCCCGACAAAGACCCGCGCTACGCTCACTATAAGTCCCTCAAAGACGTAGCCCCCCATCGCTTGGACGAAATAGCCGAATTTTTTAGAACCTACAAAAATTTGGAGAAAAAAGTCACGGAAATTCTGGGTTGGCAAGATGTTGATCAAGTCATGCCCTTAGTGGAAAAGTGCATCGCAGCCGATCGCAAATAAGCCCCTAACCCGCACTCCTCGACTGCAACCCGACTAAAAACTCAGGAGGCCCAACTTAAGGCGACCGCTGCAGGTCTAGGGATGCAGTCGAGGAACGGGTGGCGGCTAGAAGGTCAAATCAGTCGTGAATGCCGAGTCACCGGAACAGCATTCCTCAAAACCCTGCCGACCCCAATCTTGAAAAAAATACTCCTCCTAGAGTAAGATGAAGCGCAAATTCTACCGCTGGGGAATGTGTTCTACGTTTGAGGAAATTTTACCCGAACACTCTGGTTCGGCGCTATCTTAATCTCAGAACACAGAACAAGCCGGGCAGCCCGCAGGGTACAAAAAATAATCTCTCAAGCGTGACATCTCCTACACCAACCCGTAAGCTTGAAAATTCTAATAGCCCAAGTATTCGGGATTCGGATGGTTTCCTGCTCAAGCGCTTGATTATAGTACAGATTGCTAAAAAGTAAAAACTAAAAACTAAGATTTCAACTCCCAAATTCCTGCCCTCAAAGCTAAAAAAAATGCCAGATTCCGCACCCTCTCTACCCAATACACAGCCTTCCGATCGCAAAGCCACTATGGAAAATAGTCCTTTGACCGAGTTTGTCATTCAGTTTTGGGGTGTGCGGGGCAGCATCGCCACCCCCGGCACCAAAACACTGCGCTACGGAGGCAACACCTCCTGTGTAGAAATGCGCTTGGGCAAAAAACGCCTAATCTTTGACGGCGGTACGGGTCTGCGAGTTCTGGGCCTCAATCTGCTGCGGCAAATGCCGGTGGAAGCCCATATGTTTTTTAGTCATACTCACTGGGATCACATTCAAGGGTTTCCGTTCTTTACTCCTGCCTTTATCCCAGGGAACTGCTTTCACATTTACGGTGCGATCGCCCCCAACGGCACTACCATCAAACAGCGTCTTGCCGACCAAATGCTGCACCCCAATTTTCCCGTCCCCATCCAAGTGATGCAGTCAGACCTCAAA
The DNA here is from genome assembly GCF_036702135.1 of Microcoleus sp. LAD1_D3. Taxonomy (NCBI): domain Bacteria; kingdom Bacillati; phylum Cyanobacteriota; class Cyanophyceae; order Oscillatoriales; family Microcoleaceae; genus Microcoleus; species Microcoleus sp. LAD1_D3. Next base: position 4,150 of record NZ_JAUBSB010000052.1, read on the forward strand.
TTCAACGATTTGACGCCTGGGGATATTCTCGAACTCGACGATGTGAAAATAGAAACGGCACTGCTAAACCATCCTAATACGGCGATCGGATATCGAGTCACCTGGGAAGGACATACAGCCGTCTACTGCACCGATACAGAACATTTTCCCGATCGCCTCGACGACAACGTGGTACACCTAGCTCGCGACGCCGACGTGCTGATTTACGACGCCAACTACACCAACGAAGAGTATTACAACTTCAAAACCCCGAAAGTCGGTTGGGGACACTCGACTTGGCAAGCAGGAGTAGAAATAGCGAAAGCTGCCGGAGTCAAAAAAATCGTGATGTTTCACCACGATCCAGGCCACGACGACAATTTTCTTGATGGAGTCGAAGCAGAGGTGCAGGCAGCGTTCGCCAATGCCTGCTTAGCCCGCGAAGGCATGAGCATACCAGTGATTTAACCAAAAATAAATTCAGAATTATGAAACAACAAAAACCCCGCAAACGTCGCAGAGTAGGCTTGCGGGGGCTTTACTCAACGTTGCTAGTGTTGATAATTATCTGCTGTACCTGTGGCGGATGGGTTGCAGCTCAGACTGCCTACTCTCGCACTCCGGCGCGACTTGCTCAGGTTTCTGCGATCGAGGATACTGGTACTGTCGATCGTATCCCCGAACCCTACCAACTCGGACAGCAACTGTACCTAGAAAACTGCGCCACCTGTCACATCGGTTTACCGCCACAAGTATTACCTACAGAAACTTGGCGCCGCTTGCTGCAAGATTCCCAACACTACGGACAAACCATCAAACTGCTAGTAGACCCGCCCCGCCTGCTAGTCTGGAACTACCTGCAAACTTTTTCCCGTCCCCAAGCCAAAGACGAAGAACTAGCCTACCGAGTCGCCAGTTCTCGCTATTTCAAAGCACTGCACCCCAAAGTCAAAATGTCACAACCCGCAAATATCAGCAGTTGCGTTACTTGTCACCCCGGCGCATCTAAATACAATTTCCGCAAGCTTACCGCCGAGTGGGAAAACTCTCCGTAGGGAATGCAGGACTTATCCACAAACTCTTGAGTAGGGGCGTTATGCGGGCTGATTAAGTTGTGGGTGTATCGCGCTAAGGCGGATGAAGAGATTTTAGGCCCACGGAAAGTCATTGTAATTATGTCATTCTGAGCGGAGTTTACTTGCAGAGCGTAGTGAACGACTCAGAATGACAGACATATAGATGCGTAGTTGCTGTACTCAACAAAACGGTTACGGATGCTTACTGACAAAATTATAAGCTTTATAACCTCCATAGGTTAAAAGTGCCCCTACTGCCACAATTCCAGCAACTGGGAGAGTCACTGGAGCACTCACAATAGTTGTTGCTGTCGTTGTCAAGCCCAACAAACCTGCGAGACCAGCAGCAGGCACTGTTGCAGTAGTGGCTATAGGTATGGTGGCAATTGTAATTGAACCAGCCAATGACGAACCACCAACACCAGGTGCAGTGATTCCAGCTATCAACTCGTCTTTCATCTCGATAATTTTTATGATAATTGTATATTTCTTTCCGTAAATTACCACATATTTTGTATCCTGTCAATCTCGACTCACAAAAATTAAGATTTTCCCATATCTATGCTGCAACCCACCATTTTATCAGATTCATAATCTCAACTATCCCTAAATTTAGGACACACTTCAAACGCCAACTGTGAACGATAAAAACAGACATCAAACTCCATAAAAAAGTTTAACTGGCCTAAAATAATAGGCGGATCGTTAGATTTAGCCCAAGCAAAAGCCAAACGAACAGGTGGAAAATCGCTAATTTGTCCCACCACAGCTAAACCCCTTGCTTCCACTGGCGCAAGATTACCTGCTAACGGAATTGAAAGCGTTTGCTCCTCCCAAACAGCTCCCAACGCTAAACCAACATGGTACGGTAAAACATTAAGACTCGATCCCGTATCCAACAAACCCAAAGTCTCCGAAATACAATCCCGATAGCTTAAAGTTATGGGTACACAGGGAAAAACATTAGTTTCTCCTGCTGGATTCCTTCGTTCGATAAAAGGAAACCGTTTAGCATTTCGCATTGTCTTTTGTTTCTTCTTGTTCTAATAAACTCATTAATTTCTGAGCAGCATCACCATAGTCATAAGGCGACCAAAAACGATAAGCCGCGCCATTATCCAATGGCTTTAAGATTTCTTCTTTCGCCAATTCAGCCATTAAAAACTGCATCATTTGAAATTTTTCAGCAGGGGATAACTGCCGAAGTTGGTCTAATAATTCAATATTTGACATAAAACCCCATTGAATTCATATTGCCATCTTACCACGACCTTCAAATTTAAACCACTCCAAAACATCTTGGTTCTAAGTCTTTATCTGCCTTCATCGGCGCCGATCTGCTCCCATCTGCGGTTAAAGCTCAAACACAAACTAAACAGGCAAAAACAGTTCGGAAAAACTAATTTCAATCTCAGGAAAAGCTAGCATTCTAATCGCAGCATTATCCGCAACAACTATCTCACATTGATAGCCTCCCGGTGCAGGATTCCGATAAATATATGCCTCGCGGGTCGCTACATCTAAAATCCAATATTCAGGGATATTTGCTCTAGAATAAATCGGGGCTTTTTCCCGGCGGTCAATTTGTAATGTCGCGTAAGAAACTTCAATTAACAGCAATATTTCGCTAGGGTTTGGGTGATGGTCGCGATAAGCACCCGGATCGATACGAACAACTGCTATATCTGGTTCTGGTTCCGAAGTCGCTAAGGTAATTGGCAACTGCATCCGAACGTGAGCTTGTCCGGCAAGTAGTTGTTTGATATAATCGGACGATCGCTGGGTTGTACCAGCATGGAGCGGTGTTTGAGGACTCATTTCAACAATTCTCCCATCTAGGAGTTCAATGTTATCATCCTCATTGAGAATACCAGCTTCAATCATCTGGTGATATTCTTCGACTGTCCAGATTTTTTCTTTTGTTGCTGTCATAATCTTTGCCTGCAAAAGCTTACTTCATATTATAGCAATTGCGAATTCACTCAAAAAATACTGATTTGTACGGCGTTGGTCGAAATCCCTTTTGAAAGCGTTCCCAAGACTGCTTTAACTCAGCCGGCGCCGGATATTCGCGATCGTAAACCACCAGGACATTCGTCAAATTCCGTCCCGGTGGCAATAAAATCTGCCCTTGATGAGCCAAACCCACCGAAGCGCCCCCGTCCAAATTCATCGCTTCAAAACAGCCGATCGCCCGCATAACTTTAGCTTCTGCTTCCAAAGACAAACTGTCAAAAAAAGTCACCAAAAATAACTTATCTCTCGAAGCGGGAAAGCCGATCGCCGTTCTCGAACCCACGCCCAAAACACCAGCATCTTTAAAACCTTCCGACAAAGGAGACAGCCAAACTTTCCCCCCTTTAACCAATCTCGGCCCACAAGTCAGAGAAAACCAATATTGACTCCAATCCGGCTTACCTTCAGTTCTAGCCGTCACCATTTCCAATTGATTTCCCGCTTTAATCCCCAAAGTCGTGCCGTAATTTTCCCATCGGCTATATTTCAGAAACTTACCCGCCGCCACCATATTTCCCAGCACAGATTTCTGCTCATCTTTACCAAAAAAAGTCCCGTTAGCAACAACAGCAGCCCGGTAACGCGACACCATATTTTCAAAAGGTTCGTCGCCCCGCGTTACTTTAGAAGTATTTGCAAAATCTGCATTATTAGCTAACCCAATTGTGAGATAAATTTCGGGGTCTGCAAGGTCAATAGTTGTGAGATAAAAGCTGGCGCCAGCTACATTTTGGCGGCTGAGTTGTAGGGGTTTTGCTTGCTTAGCAGAACGTCTGATAATTTGAGGTGGAGACGGCTGCACAGCAGGAGAATTTTCTGGCGCTTTTACAATAGGATTACTCGGCAGAGGTTGATTGGTTTTTGGCGATTTTACAACGGGATTGCTAGGGAGAGGTTGAGGAGTTTGATTTGATTGTATACTTGATAAAAAAGCGAGTGACTTTTGCCAGACTTGACCCACGAGAGTCAAGAAACTATCTCGGTTTTGGGCGATCGCAAAATAGTCAGCCACAACCCGCGCCAAAGCTATGCCCGTTAAAAATAAAAAAGTGCGCCGCAGCATCGGGCGACAACCTTCAGACTGTTTGCGTTTAGACATAAAAAAATCTCAGCTAGGATAGCGAACAGTTTTCTATGGCTGTGACTACAATGGGCGATCGCGCGAATTCTGAAACTACCAGTAGCAGGGTGCGTAAGCACGCACCTCACCACTAAATCACAACTCAAAACTATTTGCCTAGCCGGTATTCCGCATCCCCGCAGCAATACCATTAATCGTCAGCAGAGCTCCGCGCAACAATTCACCCTTGCTGTAACGCGAGTGAATCACCCCTGGAACCCCGCCACTACCGTGCTGCCGCAAGCGTTTCAGCAGCGAAACCTGCAACAAACCCAAAGGCACAATCGTGGCATTTCGCAACTGCACCGATCGCTGCAGCGATGGATCTTCGTCTAACAAACGTTGGTGTCCGGTAATACTTAAAACCAAAGCGCGAATTAAGTGAAATTCGGTCGCAATTTGATCGAATAAAGCCTTAAAACGCTCCTTGTCAGCCGGCAAAGCTAACTCCTGCACGTAGTGTTCTGCAATCTGCAAATCCACCTTAGATAAAGTCATTTCCACCTTAGAAATTACCATTCTAAAAAATGGCCATTTCAAGTAGAAATACTGCAAAAGTTTCATGTGTTCTTCTGGTTCCTCCACCAAAAACTCTTGCAAAGCTGTGCCGACACCGTACCAAGAAGGCAGCAAAAAGCGGCTTTGAGTCCAGCTAAACACCCACGGAATTGCTCGCAAACCGCTGATGTCTTTTTTGCCACCGCGACGGGCTGGGCGAGAACTAATTTGCAACTGGCTGATTTCTTGAATCGGGGTAACTTGGTGGAAGAAATCGACTAAATCCGGCTGTTCGTAGATTAAATGGCGGTAGTGCGATCGCGATTTCGCCGACAACTCCTCCATAATCTCATTCCAAGGGTCGATGCCATCGAAACCAGTGTGCAGCAAACTAGCTTGAATTACCGCCGCCGCCACTGTTTCCAAATTGTAAAGCGCCAACTCCGGCAAAGAATATTTAGAAGCCAAAACCTCGCCTTGTTCGGTAATTTTAATTCGCCCGCTAATACTCTTTCCAGGCTGAGCCAAAATTGCCTTGTAAGCAGGCCCGCCGCCGCGCCCTACAGAACCGCCTCGGCCGTGAAAAATCCGCAACTCTACATTGTATTTTTCCGCAACCACTTGCAAAGCCTTTTGAGCTTTGTGGATTTCCCAATTGCTGCTGAGGAAACCCGAATCTTTATTGCTGTCCGAATAGCCCAGCATTACCTCTTGCAATTTGAGAGTTTCGATTGGACCTTGGATATTTTCTTGGCTTTTTTCCGCTAGTTCCTGCGCGTATCCTCCTATTAGCAAAGCTCGATAAAGCGGCAAATCAAAGATTTTTTGCATTACTTCCGGCGCTTTTTTCAAATCTTCCACCGTTTCAAACAGGGGAACTACTTGAATGCTGCTAATTCCTGTCGCCGGATCGTAAAGTCCGGCTTCTTTTGCTAACAGCAAAACTGCCAGTAAATCGCTGACATCGTGGCTCATGCTAATGACGTAAGTTTGGCAAATTTCCTGGCCAAACTCCTGCTGCATTTGCCGCAATATTCGGAAGGTATTGATCGTCTCGCAAGTTTTGGGAGAAAACGGCAATTCTGCTGGAATTAAAGGGCGGCGAGTTTGCAGTTCTGTTGCCAGCCAAATAACTCGATCGCCTTCCGACATTTGATTGTAAGACTTGGGCAAAATTTGCAAGTATTCAGCAATTTCGCTCAAAGCGTCAGAGTGTACAGTTGACTCTTGGCGGATATCTAGATAAGCCAAATTAAACCCGTAAATTTCTACTTGGCAGAGCAGATTTTCCAAGTCCCGACAGCTCAAACCTGTTTCGACTAAATTGCGCTCGATGAGCTGCAGCTCGGCTAAAAACTCAGTACCCGATCTATAAAGGCCCGTCATTCCGGGATGTTCTGACAAAGCTTCGCGTTCCCGCTGCAACTCGTCTCCTTTGTAGAGCCGCCAATTGCGATCGCGCGTATTTTCCAGTCGCTGGAGTACGTAAGCCAGCTTTAGCCGATAAGGTTCCTGCCGATAGCGAATCGCCCACTGCTCGTAAACCTCCGGGAATTCCGATTTGTCGCGATCGAGAGATTCCAGCAATTCCGGCAGCACGTCGCTCCAGTGCAGCGACAAACTCAACAGTTCATTGAGGCGTTTCACGGCGTTGATGTACTTACACAGCACCAAATGGCGCTGATAACAAGCTGTTTGCCAAGTAACTTTCGGAGTCACAGAAGGGTTGCCGTCCCTGTCCGATCCCACCCAAGAACCGAACTTGCAAAAATTGTAACTCGGCGGTTTCAGATAAGGATAAGAAGCGTGGAGCGCTTGCTTTAAGCGGTGGTAGAGTTCGGGAATCGCATCAAACAGCACTTCATCGAAGTAGTGGAGAGTGTATTCCACCTCGTCAAGCACAGTCGGCTTGAATTGGTGCAGTTCGTCCGTGCGCCACCAGAGGCGAATTTCTTCCATCAGTTGCTCTTGGAGAGCCGCCGCTGCCCAGCAAGACACCGGGTAGGGGCTTTGAGAGTCGGCCCCAAGCACCTGAAATTTCTCGTCAACTTGGTCTAGCTGTTGGAGAATCTTCGCCATTCGTCGCTGTTTGGTGCGGATCGTGTGGCGGACAATCTCTGTCGGGTGAGCGGTGAATACCAAGCGGATATCTAACTGATCGATCAACCGCTGGATTTGCTGGCTTGGCACGTTCAAGCGCAGCAGCATCGGGAACAGTTGGTGAAAAGTGCCGGCATCTCGGGCGATCGTCTCGCTGCTGTCTGCATTGCTCAGAACCGTTTGGGCGGGGCCTGGGCCTTCCCTGTGCCGCGGGCGATCGGGGGCATCCGTTGCTTGTCCTGGCAGCTTAGAAAACATCCGCCCACCAGCATCGTTGCTACTAGCGTAAGCTAGCTGTTGGTCTCGCTGTTCGTAGTGCTGTTCGACAATGTTGATCAACTGAAAATACAGTGCAAAAGCCCTAGCTGCGCGGATGGCGGCGTTGAGGTCGAGCTTTTCGATTAGCTGTACGACATTCGACTCGCGAAAGTGAGTGGCTTGTCCCTCGGCGGAATTGACCGATCGCATTTGTTGGAGCAAATCCACCAATTCCTGCCCGCACTCCTGTCGCAGCACCGATTCCCACAAGTCCTCTACTACTTTGAGGCGATTTCGCAGAAACAGGTCTGATTTTGAGTAAGCGGGAGAATGGGAAATAGATGTTGCATCAATAGCCTGTTCTGAAGACTGGAGGACTGAACTCATCGGGCTGTTCCTCAATAGCTGCGGGTGTCAAGAAAATTGTATGGTTTAGTTTCGCCTAAAACACTTTTGTTTGCAGTCAAATTTGAGACAACTTATTGCAACGTAGAAAGTAGAAGGCAGTTATGTACAAAGTATAAGGAAAGATTAATTCTTAGACCACAGATTGTACCTATTGTCAAGCTTTTATATCAGTTGACTGGCGATTTTAGATTTTAGACGATCGGCGACTCGACGTTCGGCGATCGCGAGCGTCGAGTCGCCCTCAGTCGAACAATTTTAGATTTACTCCCAAGATGAATCTGGGAAGTTGAACTCGGGTCGAAAATTTTTCTCTCTCCCCGACAGGAGTACGTGGCACCGTATCCGTTTTTGGGCGGGGTCAAAAAAAATAACTTCTAGCTGCAGCATCCTTCCTTGGGCTTTCTAATCCTGTGATTGAGGAAAGTTGAGCACGGGAAGGCGCGAACCCCGAAAGACTTCTTCGCTTTCAACGCCGATCGACGCAACAAACTCAGCAGCAGCTTTAGCCACCACCAACCCACCCAGCATAGGTAAAGCGACCAAGCTCAATAAAATGTCTGAGGGAACTGGCAACTTTGGACTCTCAGGGGTTTGATTTTTGAGCAAGTCTTGGTTTTCCGACGGCATAAATTCCTCCTGTGTCAATCCATAATCCCCAGTTTACAAGGCAAATAATCATCTTGACTGCTGCCTTCTGACTAATGACTTCTGATATCAAATCGAGTGACATCCGAATGATATGCTGCAACCGATCGTCCCGGCGTAGCCAAGTCTATAAATATCTTGTCGCGAGATATTAAGCTCGCACTCGGAAAAAACGGTTTGTATAAAATCGGGATGCTCCCCGAATGCTATCGAGCGTGCGACTCTCTCCGCGTAGCTCAGCGAAACCACAGCACTACAGTCGGAAAATAATAGACATTTCCCGAAAAGCCAGTCTTGAACAGGCAGGATGCCTGTTCCACAAGAATTATGAGAGAAATCTAATTATTATTCGGATGCAAACAGAAACGATATGACTAATGACGAATAATTTGTTGCTTGGCTTAATTTGGACTTATCTGTGCCAAAATGTCGAGGTATTATCAAAAAAATATTCCCCAACGGCTCGAAGCCGAGGGGATACAAGGCCAGACACTAAGTCCAGCATGGCTTAAACCAGACAAAACGGTTAGGCTCGGCAAATAAAATAATTGTCGGTAAAATTTGTAACTGTGCTATTTCTAGAAAACAAAACCAGCTTTGGCAAAATTTAGAGTTTCATGTTGAATGCGAACGGGAGCATATTGGCAGACAATCGATCGAGCGCGTCGCAGTGGGCGCAAGAAGCTTTAGGGCTTCCCGAAGTTCAAGTACAAGCGCGTTTGCGGGGAAATCACCTGCACATTTTGTGCGAAGCAGCGCAGTGTCCGTCTCAAGAATTGGTGACGGCGAGATTTACCAACGCCCTCGAACAAACTGATTTAACGCGACTGCTGCCCGATCGACCTAAAATTTACCAGTTGTTTCTGTGCGGCCGCAAAATCGGTTCACGACAAAATGACTGGACAGTCCGGCTCGATTGCAGCAGTCCCCAGCGACAGCCACAGCCACAGCCACAGCAACCGGAACCAAAAGTTGCCCAAGTGCCGCCGCCAGCGAGTTCCCCCGACGAACCGCCAGCCAGCCCTAAAAGAGGCGGATTTTTCGGCAAATTTAAGAATGACAACCACAAACTCAAACAGACACCAAAACAGGTAGAAACATCGGCTCACCCGCCACAAGTAAGGGAAGAACTGGATTTTGACGCCGAAAGTCTGCCCATCGCCTCCCGCATTGAATACCCAGAAGTTTTTGAAACTTCCCCCGTGACGATCGACACTTCGGCTGCTGCGACGCGGGAAGTTGTCGGTTCCGCCGTTCCCCCGCAGCAGAAAGCGAACCGTGGCGCGGTGGCTTTGATTCAATCCCCCGAAGCTGACTCAGGCGAGGGCGATCGCGATGGAACATTGACGGTTTCGCCTGAAACGTTGGCGCGCCGGGGCCATCCAGATGCGATCGCCAGCTATCTCAGCGAAATCCTCGGGCCGATGGGAGTTTCGGTGAAAGTAAGCATTCGCGAAAAAGAACTCAAAAGCAGCCGAGAAACCCTGCCACTGAACGGGCCGGAAAATATCAAGGCCAAAGAACGCCGACTGCTGGTGCTGTGCGAGTCAGCTTACAGCCCCGACCCCTCATTGCTGGCCGAACCCATCGCCGGCAGGCTACGGAAACTGCAACTAGAGGATTTCCGGGAAGCCGTGATCGCCAGCCAAGTCAGCGGCGAAGCGAAGCCGGACTGGCTGCTGCGAGTGGATTTGACTTCGCCGGACAAAATTCTCAAGGAATGGGCCAGGTGGGGAGACGTACAGTCGATCGCCAAACTGCTAAATCAACACTTGGCTGCATCAAGAGTCGAAGTGCGGGCTACCCTCAAAGAAGCAACCCTCCACCTGTTTTGCAGCAAAACTGCCAAAAAAGGACAAAAGCCTAAACGGCAAGAATACCCGGATAAGCACCAAACCACCGACACGATCGCCCCTTTGTTAGCCTCCTTTGCGCCCCAAGGCATCCGCGCAGCTACTATCTACGGCGTAGAACCAGCCAAGGACTCTCAAGCGGCGCCGGAGTCCCCCGTGTGGATAGACTGGGTGGACTTGCCTGCTGCCCACCACCCCGACTTGGCTGCAAACGCTAGAACGCTGGCGATCGAGGGCGACCAATTGGCTCTGACTTTTTTATTGAACAGGTTGCTCAACCCCAATCTCAGACGCAAGCTGGAAACAGGAGGGATTCGGGCTGTCGTGCTGCAAAAAGCTAACGTGCTGCACGTCATGACAGAAGCTCTGACTTGCCCTTCTCAGTCGAAGGTAGGCCCGCCGGTGGCGAAATTTTTGCGGCACTTACAAATTCCGGGAGTGGTAGGGGTGCGAGTCTACGGACGCCGCGCCGGTCAGAAACTGCCCCTGTGGCGCTACGCAATCGACCTCAGAACGGCTGTGGACGAGGAATCAAGGACGGCACCCGCACCGGTTCCCTCGCAAGTGGCTGTGTTGGAAAAGGAACCGGTGCCGGAGTTTGCGCCGGCGGAGGATGGGAGTTTTTCGGGTTTGGGCGACAATTTGGTGTTCGATGCTCCGATGCCCAACTCCTGGCGCCCCCGCTTCAAAATCAGACTCCCCGGATACAATCTGGGCGAGCAGTTAGTTCAAGCTGCGGTGCAACCGCTTGTCGCTTCGGGTTTGTTTGTTCCCAACGATGGTTTGTCAACGAATGCTGCTGCGCCCGGTGGCGTGAGAGCCGATCGCGCGGCGGGAATCGCTTTGATTTGGGCGATCGCTGGCTGTCTGCTGACTTTCAATACCGATTGGCTCCTCGGTCTATTTATGCAATCTGTGGCGGTCACTCAAGCTCCTAGCGCCTCCGAAGTTTGCAGGGGTCCAAATTGTCAAAATTCAGCTCCCAAGGCTTTGGGCGACGTTACAGCCCGACTTCCGAACGAAACTGCGAACCCCGTTCCCCCTTCTGGGGAGGTGAATTTGCCTCGAATTCCGTTGCAGCCGTCGCCGGAAGCGAACCAGCAAGAGGCTTTTAATGGCTCTGGGTTTACGAAACCGGGAAATACTAGCGTTCCTGTAGCTGATGTTTCTGCTCCTCCGGTGTTCCCCACTTTGAGGAGCGAGCAGCTTGACGACCAGATAGCGCGCTATCAAGAGTACATCCACCTGCACAAAAAACCGCCGGATATTTTAATTGTCGGTAGTTCGAGGGCGCTGCGGGGGATCGACCCGGCGGTTTTGGAAACCGCTTTGGCAGCTTCGGGCTACCCGGGGCTGAGGGCTTACAATTTTGGGGTTAATGGAGCTACTCTCCAGGTTGTAGATTCGATCATCCGCCGGATTTTGCCGCCGCAACAACTGCCGAAATTGCTGGTGTTGGCTGACGGGGCGAGGGCTCTCAACAGCGGGCGGCCGGATTTGACTTTTAGTGCGATCGCTTCTTCGGAAGGTTACAGGCAATTGAGCCGGGGTAGTTTTCTGATCCGCACCAATCAATTAGAATCCGAAACATCGAAGGAAAGCGCCAACAATCCGGTGGCGACTGCCTCTGAAGTGGTGAACAATTTGGGACAAGCTCAAGCTAATGTTCAGCAAGTGGTGAGTCAAAAGTTGGTGGAGGGTTCTGCAACTTACAAAAATCGCGATCGACTCAAAGGGTTTTTGCGCTCCATCGTTAATCCTTCAGCCCCTGTGGCAACCGACAGCACCCAAACCGCAGCCCTGGGTGAACAAACAACTGAAAACGTTCAGCCCACTGCTGGGAGTAAACCAGTCAGCGAGTTTCAACCAAATGGCTTTTTGCCGATCGATATACGCTTCAATCCCGATACTTACTTTCAGAAGCACCCCAAAGTATCTGGTTATTACGACTCCGACTATCAAAATTTTAAATTGATAGGGGAACAAGCTCTAGCACTCAAAAATCTGATCGAATTTACCAAAGTTCGCAACATCAATCTCGTGTTTGTGAATATGCCTCTGACTGAAGATTATTTAGACCCGGTGCGGACAGGTTACGAACAAGAATTCCGGCAATATATGCAAGAATTAGCAGCTCAAAGCGGACTAATTTTCCTAGATAATAGTTTATTGTGGCCCCAGGCGCGGGAATCTTTTTCCGACCCCAGCCACCTCAACCGTTACGGTGCTGTTGAAGTTTCTAAGCGGTTGGCTCAAGATCCCATGATTCCCTGGCCTGCTAAACAATAGTTTTGACTTTTGAGTTGTGAGTTATTTTAGAAGTTAAATGAACCCAGCGTTGCGACTGCTGCGCGACGCTCTCAAAACTATTCTTTCCTGCGGCTGGATACTGAAAATGAAAAAATTGATATTTCCTGAAAATAGCAAAAATAAACAGATCAAAAGTCCCAGAAAAAATTGGCCTTTGATATTTTTTATATTATCTTTAGCATTTTTCTGTTTCAGTTTGTATAAAGGTTTCTTTTTACCCTTAGCTTTATCCTCTGGACCGCCCAGCAACGAACAAAGTAGCGAACAGCCAACTCTGGCACCCTTTGAAGAGGTGGTTAAAGAGGCACAAAAGTTAGAGGGACTATTTACCCTTTACCGCAATCAAGCAACTGATAAAGTATATCTGGAAATTAAACCGCAACAACTAAACAAAAAGTTCCTGTGCTTTGTGACATTGGCATCGGGTTTGGGGGAAGCGGGCATTTTGAGCGGAATGCCGATCGGCGATTTCTTGTTTCAACTGCGGCGCGTCCAAAATAACGTGCAGTTTGTGATACCAAATATAAATTTTCGCACAAGTCCGGGCGACCCGCAAGCAGGTTCGGTAGAACGGGGATTTAGCGACTCGATTCTCTATTCTTTGCCTCTCAAAAGTATTCATCCGCAAACACAAACTCTGCTGATCGATTTAGGCGATTTGCTGATGAGCGAAAAGCGGGATTTACCAGGGGTAAAAGCGATTTTGCCGATGATATTGGGCGCTTCTTACTCGATCGATGCAGACAAGTCTTCTTTTAAAGATGTTAAAGCGTTTCCGCTGAATGTGGAGATTGCTTCTGTCTATGGTTTTTCTAGCGATAACGACAGTGAAGTTAACTATTTACCTTCGGTTCCTGACAGTCGGGCTTTTAACCTCCGCATTCACTACAGTTTCTCGGAAGTGCCGCTAAATAACGGCTATCGCCCCAGACTGGCGGACGAGCGAGTGGGCTATTTTCTTACAGCATATAAGGACTTTTCTGACAAGAGCAGCCGGGAGCCTTTTGTGCGCTATATCAATCGCTGGCATTTGCAAAAGCAAATCCCGACAGCGCCGATGTCGCCTCCGGTACAGCCGATCGTCTTTTGGATTGAAAATAATGTGCCTCCCGAATACCGAAACGCAATTCGCGAGGGCGTTTTGGAGTGGAACAAAGCTTTTGAAAAGTCAGGTTTTACTGAGGCAATTCAGGTCAAACAAATGCCGGACAATGCTAAATGGGATCCGGCTGACGTTCGCTACAATACTATCCGCTGGTCGAGTTCTTTTGAGCCTCAGTTTGCCGGCATCGGGCCCTCTCGCACTAACCCGCTGACGGGGGAAATTTTGGATGCTGACATTCTTTTAGATGCTAATGTTGTCCGGGAAATCAAACAGGGTTATCGGTCTTTGGTGGAACAAAATAGATCGCTATCTAAGAGTTTTCAAGGGCGAAACGGTTCTAATACCAATCCCTGTCAGTTTGGGATGTATTCTCGCTATTTGAATGTGCTAGAAAATGGGGATTTAGGAAAAAGCAGCGGCGAAAATGCTCAAGGTGGAATTGCTGATGATTTGCCGACTTTGGTAGAAAGATATCAAGAGCAAAAGCGAGATCCTTTATCGCGGTTGATGTCGAGTTCGGATATGTGTTTTGGGTTGGAATCGAGTCGCCAGTTTGCGATGGGGGCAATGTCGATGGATCTGTTGGAAAATGCAGCGCCTAGCAGTCCGGCAATTGACAATTATGTGAATGAATATATCCGATATTTGACAGCCCACGAAGTCGGTCACACTCTCGGTTTGAGGCACAATTTTCACGGGAGTACGATGCTGCAACCGGAGGAGTTGAACAATACTCAGGTAACTCGCACCCAAGGTTTGGTAGCGTCGGTGATGGATTATGTGCCGATTAATTTGGCACCGCAGGGAACTGTGCAGGGCGACTATTATCCAACGATTGTAGGGCCTTATGACGATTGGGCGATCGAGTATGGTTACAAGGTGATTGGCGGCGTAAACCCCAACAGCGACTTACCAGCGCTGCAACAAATTGCCAGCCGCGCTGCCCAACAGCAATTATCTTACGCGCCGGATGAGGATTCTGTTGATATTCTCGATCCCGCTGCAAATACCTTCGATCTCAGCGCCAATATGCTGAGGTATTCGCAATGGCAATTGGATAATGCGAGGGCGATGTGGAAGCGTTTGGAAAAGCGAATTCCGGTTGGGGAAGACGGTTATAACGAACTGCGGGTGATGTTTGATTCGGTGTTCGGGTATTATGTCAACCAGGTGATGAATGCGACTTTGTATGTAGGGGGACAGTCGTTTAGCCGGATTCGCCCTGGAGATACTAATGCGAAGTTGCCGTTTGTGCCGATCGAACTTTCTCAGCAGCGAGAAGCTTTAGCAACATTAGAAAAGTACGTTTTTGCGCCGGATGCGTTTAGTTTTGCCCCGGAGTTGCTCAACAAATTGGCGCCCTCGCGCTGGGAGCACTGGGGAAGTCCGGCTTTGGTGTTTCCTCTAGATTACCCGATCGGCGATCGAATTACTTTTTTGCAGCGGTTTGTGTTGCGGGTTTTGCTATCTCCGATGCGCTTGGCGAGGCTGCGGGATGCCGAGTTAAAATCAGCGCCGGAAACTGCTTTGAGGTTGCCGGAAGTGTTGAATACTGTGCAAAAGGATATCTGGCAAGAGGTTTTGCAGCCCGAAAAGAAGATGCAAATTTCAACTTTTCGGCGTTCTTTGCAGCGGGAACATTTGGCGATTTTGATCGGAATGGTGCTGCGAAAAACGAATGTTCCAGAGGATGCGCGGAGTTTGGCTTGGTACGAGTTGCGGCAGTTGCGGGAGGGTTTGAGCAAGAGTATTCGGAATTTGGATCGGAATGCTGATGCTTATACGCGGGCTCATTTGGAGGAAACGCGCGATCGAATTTCTAAGGTTTTGAATTCGCAAATTCAGTCAAATTAATCTTGGGATTTGTACCTCATAACAGCGGGAACCGCTGTAAGTCCGGTTCGTTGTAGGTGCATGGTAAAAAAAACGATTTCTGCGTCACTGGAGCGCAAAAATTAAAATTAGGGGTGAGTGCTTTTCACTTACCCCTGCCATTCATTTTTTTGGCGCTTTTTAGCTTACTACAAATTGTAGCAATAAATCACCACAAAAGCGACGCAATTTCTCCTAAAAATACTTGTCGATGTTGAGGGTCAAAATCGTGAATACTCCGAGCAAATGACCGGCGCTCATGCAAGCCAGAAATGCCGGTACGCTTACATTATTGAACAGAGAGGGGAAGGGCAAAGGCATTTTCGGCCCAACGTGGGGATACCAAATTCGGCGGCTGAGAACTAGCAATGCTAAGATATTGCAAACAAACATTACTATCGGTTTTTGCCAATTTCCTGATGCTGTGTCAGTCAGAGCCGACTCTACTACGGCCAGTAAATTTGAGTTAATCATCGTGGATTCTCCTATTTTTCATAAAGTATCAGAAATGCTCGATGAGATTTCTTGCCAAAAATACAGCAGGGGCGATCGCCTTTACGCCATAAATATCTGTTGCTGTCAATATTCACCGCGTCGGCGACAGCGCCCCCACCCGTAATCATTGAATCGCAGCAAGAAGTCTTTTAATGCCATTCAAAAGTAACGAAAGATACAAAAGGACAAAACCCTACTCGCTGCCATTTGTAACTTTTAGCCTGTCTGGCAGTGGCGGCATTTACTCACGCTGCCAGACAGGAAAAGCCGCTACTCATTACTGAGCAATGTAGGTAGGCAGAAAGTGAAGTATGTCACGCAGAACGCTATATCCAGCGGCGTCCCAAAGCAAATAAGCTAAGAAACCGATCATCGCTAAGCGACCGTTCCAGAGTTCAGCTTGGGGGTTGAAGCCAAACAAAAAGGCATTCCGATCTTTGCCGTTGTAAGCATTAGCCGTAGGAGGCAAGTTAGTAGGACGAGTTTCCATGTTTTTACATTCCTTAACAATGTTCGCTTCTCATGGTAGCGACCTAATTTCTGCTTTGCTATCTGTCTCTAGGCTCAAGATACACACAAGTCTAAAGGAGGATTTTGAAACAAAAAATGAAGTGTTAACTTTTGTTTCGCCAGATTTTTCAGCGATTACCTGTATATGTAGATACTAAATACAACTGCAAGTTGAGAGAGCCGCTGTGAAAGGATCCATCGCCCCGTAGCGACAAACAACGGCGCTGGTGACTCGACAATACTGAAGCCGCGCTCTGCTAGAGGCAAGAAAATTTAGTAAATTTGAACTTAAAACCCGAACACGATCGCTCTTGAGTTAACTAAAATAGGACATAAACAGATCGATCGGGAGAAACAGTTATCGAAACCATCTACGGCCATCTTCAAGGTTTAAAGTCCAGCCAGCTCAAGCAACTCGAAAAGCTGTACCATCAGCGACTACCGGGCGATCGCATCACCACTGCAGAATTTGCCCAGCGCGTCGCAGCCATTAGCACGGAAATAGACAAACCAATCTGCACCTACATCAACCGTCGTGGACAAGTAATTCGCGTCGGCGTGGGTTCACCGCGACAAACCCAGATTGCACCCTTAGAATTACCCCGGTATGGGGGAGGTCGCCTCAGCGGCATTCGCTGCATCGCCACCCACCTGAAGCCAGAAACCCCAAGCGAAGCAGCTCTCACCGCAATGGCAATTCAGCGCCTGGACGCGCTTGTTTGGCTGACACTGACCGGCGGAGGGTTTCAGCGCCGCGGCGGTGGTGCGACTGGTTACATCCAAGAAACTTATCTCGCTCACCTGATACCCCAGGGAGATCAGCCAAATTTTGAGTTTTCTGTTTTGAGCGCTCAGTTAGAACCAGATTCAACTGATGAAATAGAAGAGCCTTCAATTCAAAAGTCACTAATCAAAACTCAACACTTTCCCTGGAAAATATCAGAACCGCTGAATTTGGACGAACTCGCCGACCAAGACTTTCTGGATTTGGTGGAAGGACTCGAAGCAGAGTTTCAAGCAGAGTTTGTCGCTAAGCAGGTCGATGCAGACCAAGACAAAGTGCTCTTGGTAGGTGTAATGACTCAGCACATGACTCAGTTGGAGTTTGAGGACGGGCTCGCAGAAATCACGCGGCTGGTTGAAAGCGCCGGAGGTCAGGTTCTGCAAACAGTGCGCCAAAAACGATCGCGCCCCCATCCGCAGACAGTCGTCGGCGAAGGCAAAGTTCAGGAAATTTCCCTCGCCGCTCAGACGGTTAGCGCTAACCTCGTGGTATTCGATCGCGACCTGGGCCCCGCACAAATACGGAACTTGGAAACTCAGATAGGTATCCGCGTCGTTGATCGAACAGAGGTAATTCTCGACATCTTTGCCCAAAGAGCTCGATCGAGCGAGGGTAAATTGCAAGTCGAACTCGCTCAGCTAGAGTACGCCCTGCCCCGGCTCAGAGGGATCGGTCAGGCAATGTCGAGACAGGGTGCTGGCATTGGTACCAGAGGCCCAGGGGAAACCAAACTAGAAACCGAACGGCGGACGATCGCCAAACGCATTTCTCGATTGCAGCAAGAAGTAAATCAACTGCTGGCGCACCGCTTCCGGCTGCGGCAGAACCGCCATCATCACGATGTACCCTCAGTGGCGATCGTGGGCTACACCAACGCAGGTAAATCGACTCTGCTCAACCTGCTCACGAATTCCCAGGTCTATGCGGCCGACCAGTTATTTGCCACCCTCGACCCCACCACCCGAAAGCTGACGATTCCAGGCGATGTCACCGGGGAACCCTTGTCGATCGTCCTCACAGATACAGTGGGCTTTATTCGCGAACTGCCCCCATCCTTGATCGACGCTTTTCGAGCTACCCTCGAAGAAGTCACTGACGCCGATGCTTTGCTGCACCTGGTCGATCTCTCGCATCCCGCGTGGCAGAGCCAAATTCGATCGGTCATGAATATTTTGGCAGATATGCCCGTAACCCCCGGGCCAGCCCTTGTAGCTTTTAACAAAATTGATGCTGCCGATGGAGATACTCTCGCCCTCGCGCGAGAAGAGTTTCCTCAAGCCGTATTTATTTCGGCGGCCAAAGGTCTTGGGATGGAAACTCTCCGCGACAGACTAGCTCAGCTCATTCAATACGCTCTCTACCCTCGGTAAATACTTAAATATTCCTTTTGAATAGTTGACATCGGGGAATATACGTACATATACTGAGGACAGATATAGTCGAACTATGAGATTATAAAAGAGTAGTCAGATTGTGCATTCCAAAGTACAATACAGCATCTCTATTTGGCGATCGGTTAAATAATTAATTTCCCGATGCCGCTGTCAAGGTAAAAACACTCTTTGTTAATGGCTGTAACGGCTGTTGGTTCAGAGGTTGCAAAAAGATGTTGCTTCACTCTGGGCCAACCACGGTACGCAACGTCAATGTGAAAGAGAATAATATTATTAAAGTGTTTGGGCACTCACCTCAAGCGCTATACTATCTTTTACAGACGTTTGCGAGAGAATACATCCATTTATGGTAAGAACTCTAAAATTCTTGCCCGTCGTGCAGCGCTAATCTCTAAGACTATTTCTATTTTTCGATTTTACCACTGTTTAACTAAATAGTTATGTGTACGCCACTGGCAAAACTAGCAATTGGACTCTCTGCCACCATGGCAACAGCGTTTTACTATCTAGCTGCCGCCCCTCCGGCTTCAGCAGTAGATGTGTGCGGTCCGGGAAATTATTCTAGTGCCTGTGCCTCCAGCCAGACATCAACAGAAACGGAACCCGGCCCGCAAGTGGCTAACCAGTCGAGTTTCTCCCAAATGTACAGAAGCGAACCTTCGAGAAACTCAACTTCTATTCCTGAACCGGGTACTGCGATCGCAGTCCTACTGACAGGTGCAGGAATGCTCTGTTCGTGCAGAAAGCGAAACAATCAGGTTGGTCCGCAGCGCTAGGCAGGCTGATGACCAACCTGTTGGCCTTCAAAATGTCTCCGTTTTTTTAAGCGTGGGTATTTGTTTACTTAAATTTATATAAAAAATAAAAAATTGTATAAAAAATAACTTGACACCTCGCTTGCGCGCTGCAAATAGAGCCGGATGTTGAACGAAGAAATCTATAGCGACTTCAGTCAGGGTAAAAACAAGGAAGAAGGCAAATGCACTGCCCGGCAAGGGTTTCAGCAATGAATAACCTCCGGTGCAAAAGATAAGGTTGCTATATATAATAAAAATTAAAAAATAAAAATAAAAATAAAAATAAAAATAAAAATAAGATTGGTTAAGATCAATCCTTCCGACAGTTTTTGAGAGTCAACCGTAGAATAAGGGTTTCAAGGCTCCAAGGCAAGTTCGCTACCAACCAAAAATCAAGGGTTTCAGCCTAGGAACTAAAAACAGTCCGCACTATGGTTAAGATTACAATTAAAAAATATTGTTATTGCTTGAGCGTCCATGACCCCTAAAGTAGAAATTTACACTTGGAGAACCTGCCCGTTTTGCATTCGTGCCAAAGCACTGCTGAAGCGAAAAGGGATTGATTTTACAGAGTACGCGATCGACGGAGATGAAGCAGCACGGGCTCAAATGAGCGATCGAGCCAACGGAGGGCGCACCCTGCCCCAGATATTCATTAACGACCAACACATAGGCGGCTGCGACGAAATCCACAAACTCGATACTCAAGGCCTGCTAGATCCGCTGCTAGCAGCAAAATGAGGCATTCCCTGTCGAATTTTCCGTTAGCCCAAATTTTCCTGTGACCAATTCTTAATTTTAATTGACAATGAAATTTGCATTCATCATCGATCCCCTCGCGCGACTAATTCCAGGACACGATACCAGCGTAGCGCTGATGGAAGCCGCTCAAGAGTTGGGTCACGAAGTCTGGGCAACTCAAGCCAACGAATTAAGCGTCATCGGCGGCAAAACTTGGGCAATGCTAAGTCGGGTAGCCCTCACCCCAGTAAAAGTGGTAGAGGGACGCTGGGAGGCTGCTGAGGCTTGGTACCAGGTAGAACATCCTACTTTGCAGCCTCTGGAAGCAATGGACGCAGTATTTATGCGGACAGACCCCCCAGTCAACGTTCCCTACCTTTACGCTACTTACCTTCTAGACGGCATCGATCCCGCTAAAACTTTGGTAGTTAACAGTCCCAAAGGATTGCGGGCGGCGAATGAAAAGATGTATGCTTTGCAATTTGAGGGAGCGATCCCCGAAACCATTGTTTCTCAAAACAAACAGGTAATTCGGCAATTTGTTGAGAAAAAAGGAGCGGCAGTTCTTAAACCCTTGGGTGGCAAAGCTGGTGAGGGGATTTTGTTCTTGGAGGCGGGCGATCGCAATCTCAACTCCCTGGTCGAAATTAGCACTCAACAAGGGCAAATTCCAGTGATGGTTCAGACTTATCTGCCGGAAGCAAAAGAGGGAGATAAACGGATTATACTGTTGAACGGTAAACCCATCGGTGCTATCAACCGCATTCCCACCGGTAATGAATTTCGCGGCAACATGGCCGTTGGTGGCCGAGTCGCAAAAACCGAAATTACCGCTCGCGAACTGCAAATTTGTGCTCAGTTAGAACCAGTGCTGCAACGGGACGGACTGTACTTTGTCGGCATTGATATCATTGGCGGTTATCTCACAGAAGTTAATGTCACCAGCCCTACAGGGATCAGAGAAATTGACTTGTTTGACGGCGTTAATTTGGGCAAACAAGTAATTGAATGGGTAGTTAGTCAGTAGTGAGTGGTCATTAGTCATTAGTCATTAGTTATTAGTCATTGATTAGTCGTTATTAGTTATTAGTTATTGGTCATTAGTTATTGGTCGCAGCTAACAAATAACAACAGTCAACAGTTAACAGTCAACAGTCAACAATTATTAAATTATGTCAAAAATTGGCGTTGCAGTAGTCGGTACAGGTTTCGGTCAAAAAGTGCACCTTCCCGGATTCCAGGCCCATCACCGGACAGAGGTTGTCGCTGTTTACCACCGGAATTTAGACAAAGCAAAGGCGATCGCCTCTACCCACAATATCCCCTACGCTTGCGACTCGATAGCCGATATAGTAGCCATCCCAGAAGTAGCGGGAGTCAGCATTTCCACACCGCCATTTTTGCATTTTGAAATGGCAAAAACCGTCTTGGAAGCAGGCAAGCATTTATTATTAGAAAAACCCACCGCCCTGACAGCAAATGAAGCCAGGGAACTTTACCGATTGGCAAACAACGAATCTCAAACCGATTTTAAAAATGGTGGTTCCAGAGCAATTGCCACAATGGACTTTGAGTTTCGCTTCATCCCCGCATGGCAAATGCTAGCAGAATTATTGGCAGCAGAATATGTGGGAGAAAAGCGTTTAATTAAGATTGATTGGCTGGTGTCGAGCCGCGCTGATGCGAGTCGCCCCTGGAATTGGTACGCGCAAAAAGAGCGAGGCGGCGGAGTTTTGGGCGCGACGGGTTCTCACGTTTTTGATTATATTAGCTGGCTGTTCGGCCCGCCGCAGAAGCTTTCTGGGCAATTGATTACAGGAATTTCGGCGCGACCAGATCCAAATGATTCGGGAAATTTAAAATTAGTTGATGCAGATGATTCGTGCACGTTGATGCTGGAATTAGCCGGGGGAACTCCTTGTCAAGTTTGTTTGAGTTCTGTTACTTATCAAGGGCGGGGACACTGGGTGGAAATATACGGAAGTAAGGGTACGTTGGTGTTGGGAAGCGACAACCAGCAAGATTACGTCCACGGCTTTCGCTTGTGGGGTTCCCAAGGTGGAGAACCTTTAGCTGAAATCAAAATTCCTCAAAAATTGGAGTTTCCTCAAGTTTATCCAGACGGGAGAATTGCACCGTTTATTCGAGTAGTAGATAGGTGGGTAGAAGCAATAGATGCCGGTAAATCGTTGATACCGTCCCTCAGAGAAGGGGTTTACTCGCAGTTGTTGATGGATTTGACCCAGGAGTCGAATGCTACGGGAACTTGGGTAGATTTACCTAATTTAGATAAATTTTTGGGCACTAAGTAAAAGTACAAACTCCCAAAGCAATCTCTCGCACTCGATCGCACCCTAAACCCGATAAACTACAAATAGAGAAACTCAATCCAACCCTATATCCAGAGTCGGTAGTTGTGAATGGCGCGCCCTGAAAGTCCTTGCCTCAGTATAGCGATCGCTCGCCTGAGAACCGCTGGGGCAAACCATTTTGCCACTTGGGTTCTACAAGCTCCCTATCCTAGCGGGTACGTTCACCACGACTGTATGTGGCCCGATACCCTATCCCAATCTTGGAAAGCTTGGCAGGAAATGTTTTCGCCCTCCGGGACAATTCACGAATTGCCCCTACATCCTGATGGCAGTTTCGTCTCGCCGGAAAACAACCAGAATATACTGGCAGAAACTGAACAACGAAGTCCTCAGTCGCTAGACCTCCCTCCAGCGACGCCCTCTGTGCCGCTCCACCTCGGTCAACGGGGGTGGGGCGACAAGGGGGATCAGCATCCGCCTCGGCCACCGGCAAGCTACAGCAGCCGCCTGATGCAGCATTTGGGGATGAATCTTTGGCAGTGGCTGTTTGAAGGGCCGATTCAGGGTAGTCTCCAGGAAAGTAAAGGTATTGCGATCGGGCAAAATCTACCCCTGCGAGTGCGCGTAGACTTGCGCGAACCGTATTTAATTGCTTTGCCTTGGGAAATTATGCAGCCTCAAGCCGGTCAACCGGCAATTTCTCTGTCACAGCAACTGCTTTTTAGCCGCACTACCAGCAATGTTGAACCTTTGCCACCCCTGCAGCCTGCGGAGTCGCTCAATATTTTGCTAGTTTTGGGACAAGCAGAACCCGGCCGCGGTGCTAATTCTCAATTTTCCAACAGCAATAACGGTCATTTGCAGTTGGGAGAGGAAGCACTCGCCTTAGCTGGCATTCTGGAAAGTGCTTTTCAAACCGACGACAGCGGCAAATATTTTGACATCAGCGTTCCGACTCGCGTCGATACTCTGATCGAACCTACTTCGGCGGAACTCATTTCTCGGCTGGAAACGCAAGCTTACAACATTCTGTTTTACGCCGGCCACGGGATACCGGGCCCCGACGGCGGTTTGCTGTTTTTGGGGCCGGAAACGGCGATTAATGGTACTGAACTGGCTCAGGTTTTAGTTCGGTGTCGCGTGACTCTGGCGGTGTTTAATGCCTGCTGGGGAGCTCAGCCGGCGGTGGAGATGGTGCACTCAACTAAGGGTCAGCAACAGGCGATCGCCCGCAGCAGTTTGGCTGAGGTACTGATCCATCACGGGGTGCCCGCGGTGTTGGGGATGCGGGACTCGATCGCCGATCGCGAGGCCCTGAGTTTTATCCAAACTTTTGCCCAAGCTTTGGCCGGACGGATGTCGATCGATCGGGCAGTCGCCGTCGCCAGACAGCAGTTACTGACGCTCTACAAGTTCAATCAACCGGCTTGGACGCTGCCTGTGCTGTATATGCACCCTGAGTTTGACGGTCAGCTAACTGAGCCGGTAGATGACCTCAAAACTGAGTTGCCTTTAAATTCTTCTACTTGGCTGGGACGGTTGCCGTCTTGTGCTTATTTGCGGGGGCGCGATCGACCAAATGCCAAATCCACCGACTCGACCAATCAGGTTTGGCCGATTCGCGCAGGTATGGTTCGAGTCGGACGCTGGGAAGAAAACGACGTAGTGATTCGAGAACAGTGGGTTTCTCAAAAACACGCCGAGATTTTCTGCCGAAACACGATCGGAGATAGCCGGGAAGAACCTAGCTACTTCTTGCGCGATTTTTCTCGCTACGGGACTCTAGTTTTGGGATCTAAGGGATGGCAGAGAGTTCACCACCAAGAATTGCTGCTACGCAGCGGGACTCAGCTAAAATTTGGCAGTTCTCAAGGTCAGATTTTTGAGTTCACTATTGAGCTTCCCAAAACTTCGGGCTACAGTGAGTCTGATTGCGGAACGAATTAAGATGCGGGTGTAGCTAATGAAGGCAAGCGGCGAGTAGCACAGCAAAGTTCTGTTGAGTCTCCAGTCTGAATTTAAAAGAGTTACTTACCACTGATAGCTCGCAACTAGCTCTTGGCACAGTCCCCCTTCTATATTTTCCTTTTCCCCCTGAGGTATTACATCATGGCTACCCAATCTCCTGATTCTGAATATTTTCGCGACTCACAAACTCAAGCCCAGATGGAACTTCTCGCCACCATAGTTCAGACTGATGTTGCTTATCCCTGGAATCCTGCACAGCTTGAATCAGAATCTTATTTGGCTGCCCTAGAGCAGGAATTTGCGTTATCTGATTCTTTCAGCGACAGCGATATTGCCCTGAAGTCACAAGTTTTATTCTCGCAATTAGAACAAGTTTGGCTGACGACTGCTCTGCAAAAGTCTTTGCGCGAAAAATTTGCTCGCGTTCCTCAAGATTTTCTGGCCAGCATCGCTCAAAGCGTGCAAAACGCAACTGTTAAGTATCAATCTTTAGCTGACCAAATGGTGGAGTGCGTCTTAGATATTTTGCCTCAGTGGGCTGAGGAAGATTTGCAGGTGTTGGCACGTCCTTTGGCTTATGCCATGCGAGATGTTGATTCGGAAGGGGGGGAATTGGTCATGGCTACTAAAAGACCTTGGGCCCAATTGTCGGAAATAGAACAAGCCAGAGTTAGTTTGGCTGTCGCCCGCTATGCAATCTCGCAATTAGAAATTGCTGATTAGTTTTTTGATGGCTGGGTTTTTGGGCTGCGATCGCGGTAATTTTTTTAAATTAATATAAAATTTATCTACCTTTAGTTAGATGTCAAATTCGTCTAATTGCTAAATACTCTGGATTGCTATAGTTTGATATAGCAATCCTATTTGATTTGTAGAGAAGATAATTTTTTTTGAACTATAGCAAGCGCGCCAGACGGTTAGGACCCAGATGTGGCAGCATTTTCAATAAGCTTTTTATAGGCGGCGTCGCAGAAACGGCTCACAAGAAATATTTTTTATGGTGGAACAGGCCCGAAAGCCTGTTGCTGACATTGCTGCAAGATGTAAGTTAGGACGTTCTTAATTGCTGAAATCCTTGCCGAAGATTGCTTCTGACCGAAAGCATCCAGGATAAAAGCCCCCGAATTTATCCGTGGGGTCAATGCTTCAATTCTTTAATCTAAAATCTAAAATCTAAAATCGATTGACTTCTCTCCTAGGTAACTAAAGCCTTTTTCCTTCTTCCTTCTGCTATATTTTGCCAGGCTTGGACTCGCTAAGCAGTTTGGCAACAGCAAGCAGGATGAATTATCATACAATGGTCAGAATGTTAAAAAATGTAAATATAATAATTGGGGTGTGTGGGAATTTTCAACTGAATTAAAAAGTGGACAGCAGGAAACTCTGACTGTTGCAGGCCCGATCGGGACTTTAAAATTATTTTATGACAACTTCAAGATTTGATCTTCAAGACTTGAAACGCCGCTTTTGGCGGATTTCGCGGGTGCCGGCGGCAACGCTAGTCGTGTTGGGGGCAGTTGCTTTCGCAGGTGCGATCGCCGGGGCCTGGTTTTCAGGTGAAGGTACTGTCAGCGGTATTTTTGCCACAATTAACACTTGGCAGCAAAACCCGCCTGTGTGGCTGCAAGTGCCTGCTACGAGCAAGATGTATTTGTTACTGCCGACTGTGGCACTTGTCTGTGTTGCTTTAGCTGCAATTAAAATTTCGCCTCAACCGCAGAAATGGTCGCGCGCTGTCGTAGTTGCAATAGTTCTGGCTTTAACCATTCGCTACGTTTTATGGCGATCGCTCGCTACTCTAAATTTAACCGATCCCCTCAACGGTATCTTTAGTTTGGGGCTGTTTTTCCTAGAAATGCTACTGGTTTTCAACACCAGTATTCAACTGTATTTAATGCTGAGAATGAAAGACCGGCGTCGAGAAGCCGATCGCATGGCAGTTGCAGTTGAAGCTGGAAACTTCGCCCCGTCCGTAGATATTTTGATTCCAACTTACAACGAGCCGGCTTTTATTTTACGGCGCAGTGTAATCGGCTGTCAAGCTTTAGATTATGCCAACAAAAAAGTATATTTGCTCGACGATACCAAGCGCCCTGAAATCAAGTTGCTGGCAAAAGAACTGGGATGCGAGTATATAACCCGACCCGATAATATTCACGCCAAAGCTGGAAACATCAATCACGCCACCGCCCTAACTAATGGGGAACTAATTGTAGTTTTCGATGCAGATTTTATCCCCACTAAAAACTTTTTAACTCGCACAGTTGGATTTTTTCAAAATCCCGAAATCGCCCTCGTTCAAACACCGCAAAGCTTTTACAACCACGACCCCATCGCCCGTAATTTAGGTTTAGAAAATGTACTCGCGCCGGAAGAAGAAATCTTTTACCGACAAATTGAAATCATCAAAGACAGCGCCGACAGCGTGGTTTGTTGCGGTACATCTTTTGTAGTGAGGCGAAGTGCTTTAGAAGCAGCGGGAGGCTTGGTCACAGATTCAATCTGCGAAGATTATTTTACCGGAATTCGGCTGTCAGCAACCGGATATCGCTTAGTTTATTTAGATGAAAAATTGAGTGCTGGTTTGGCGGCTGAAAATATAGAAGCTCATCTAAATCAAAGGCTACGCTGGGCGCGAGGCACGCTTCAGGCCTTTTTTATTGATTCCAATCCTTTAACAATTCGCGGTCTCAGATTCGTACAAAGGCTGTCTCATTTGGAAGGATTGCTGCACTGGTTTACCAGTTTAACCAAGGTTTTATATTTGTTGATACCTTTAGGTTATTCGTTTTTCGGCATAATTCCTTTGCGGGCAAGTGCGCGGGAATTGCTGTACTTTTTCCTGCCTTACTATTTGGTGCAACTTACTGTATTTTCTTGGCTGAACCGCAGATCGGGATCGGCTTTGCTTTCCGATGTTTATTCCTTCGTTCAGTGTATTCCTTTAGCAGTGACGGTGGTGAGTTCCATGCTGAATCCCTTTGGGAAAGGGTTTCAGGTAACGCCAAAAGGAATTGCGAGTGATCGCTTTCGTTTTAACTGGAATTTGGGATGGCCTTTGATTGTTTTGTTTGCAGCTACAGCATTCAGTTTGTGGCACAATTTAAACATTAATTTAGTGAAAAATGTTGGCACGGTACAGTCAATATCAGAAAGTGCACATTTGTCAAAAGGAATGAGTTTGGGAGGGATTTGGAGCGCTTACAACCTGCTGATGATCGGGATTGCATTACTGATTTTGGTGGATATTCCTAAGCCGGACATTTACGAATGGTTCAATTTACGCAGGGTTGTACAATTGAATATTGGCGGTCAAAGTTTTTGGGGTGTAACCACTGTAATTTCGGAAAGTGGCGCTGAAGTTGCCTTGACGCAGTGGCCAAGTTTTGCGGTGAAAAATAAAGGCAGTAAAGAAAGTTTTACAGCAGCACAGATTCTGCCAAAATATGCCTTTGAGACAAGTTTATCCCAGGGTAAAATGAAAGCGATCTCTCGCAGTGCGGCAGTCAAGCCAAGGAGATCGGTAGCGCCGTCTGTTCTTGAGTTTGGTACTAAGGGAAGTTTTGCCAAAGGTTTGATTGATTGCGATTCGGCGACTCTGGAAATTATGGAAGAGAACTGTTTTATTCCTGTGGCTAAGATTGAGTTGGTGAGCGATAAATCTCAGTTGGGGTCGAGTTTTCGGGATGGGAAAGAGTGCAGTTTTCGGGAATTTCCCACTGTGCGAATTGCGTTCGATCGCCTGAATATTAGCCAGCACCGCTGTTTGATCGAAATGCTGTACTGTCGCCCGGGCCAGTGGCAGCGGCAGGAAACTCCCGGAGAATGGCGATCGCTGTGGCTGTTGCTGAGAATTGCTTTGAAACCGAGGGCTGTTTTTGAGAGGAATAGGGCAGTTAGACCGATCGCAGTTTCGCAACTTTAGAGGGAATTTCTCCTCGTGGGGAATTTTTCACGGCAGATATCAGCAGATGAAGGTTGATGGATTTTTAGATGACCTTAACTCATATCTTTTAAGTAATCGTGCAAAAATTTTTATACATTTTCAGTTAGCAAATAGAGAAAGTTTTAAAGATTTGGAAAAATTCTGGCGGTGGTTCTGCGCCAAGGTCGGTTTGGGTTGGCAACTGGGCAATCAAATACCAGAATCTTGGGATGAGTTATTTGGCAGCCCGGTTAGCTGCCAGATGTACTTCGAGCAGTATTTGCTACTCTCAACAACCAAACCCTTAGTGTTAGCTTGAGGCGATCGCGATCGCTTGTTTTGCCTATTCCAATTTGACATCGACTTTTGCGGATTTTTGCGAACTTGGCAGGAGGAAGCAAAAAATCGGGGAATTGGGCGAAAACTCCGGTTAGTCGTGGTACACTCCACTAAGCTGTATATCTCGCTGAGCGCAAATAAATCGCCGTTTAATGTGGGGCTACGGCCCTTTAAAAGCGAGCAAGTGTAGGATTTGGCGAAAGGGTAAGGACTGGATTGGTCAGCGGAAGATGCCCAGCAACTGACGGGTTTTGTAAACAGGAATACCTATTTAGTACGGGTAGGTCTTGATCATATCGGGCGTGGGGATGTCACTCCAGAGCAAGTGTTGCAAAACTCTCCCATCTGTGCCGGAATTTATGGCGATCGCCTACAACGACTGTGGAACCTACAACAGCAGCCAGAGTTGCTGGCAGGATTCGTGGAAGTTGTAAAAAGTAACACACCTGTAGAAGCAGCTTTAATTATATTACTAGCAATTTGCGTTACTACCATAACTGAAACACATTTTGCGATCGCTTGGAGGAAGTTACATTTGAAAACGGGATCTTTAACTGTTGTCGGGACGGGAATTCAATTAGTTGGTCATCTGACCTTAGCGGCAAAGGCGTCGATCGAGCAAGCTGACAAAGTTCTGTTTGCCGTAGCTGACCCAGTTACGGCTAAATGGCTACAGACACTCAATCCCACCGCAGAAGCCTTACCTTACAATACCAACAATCAGCGGCGTAGAGAAACTTATCGAGAAATGGTCGATCGCATTCTGGCTGAAGTTCGTCAGGGGTTGAATATCTGTGCAGTTTTTTACGGTCATCCCGGCGTTTTCGCTTACCCTACCCATGAAGCAATTAAACAGGCGCGTCGTGAAGGTTTTAGGGCGCAAATGTTACCAGGAATTTCAGCGGAAGATTGCTTATTTGCTGACCTGGGTCTTGACCCAGGACGCAACGGATGTCAAAGTTTTGAAGCCACTGACTTTCTGATTCGGAGGCGTAAATTTGACCCGACCAGTGCTTTAATTTTGTGGCAGATTGCGACGATTGGCAATCTGGGTTTTTATCAAGAAGAGATTCAATTGCGCGGTCTAAATGTGTTAGCTGAAGTTTTAGAAACATACTATGGTTCTGACCACGAAGTAATTGTTTACGAAGCAGCGGTTTATTACCCGGTTTGCGAGCCAGTTATCCAGCATATTCCTCTGTCCAAACTGGCTGAGATTCGTGTTACTCTAGTTTCGACACTTTATGTTCCTCCTCAAGCGCCTGCACCTGTAGACAGTGAAATGATGGCGCGGTTGGGTATGTCTTTTGTGAAAGAAACTTAAGGTATTTTGCCAAAAGAATGTAGTAAAAACTACACTTTTTGTCCAGCCGATAAAAAGTGTATGTGTTAGAGGAGAAAAAATGTGGTAATGTCGCTTTATATAGAACAAAACCCTGACGATGCTAAGGCTCTGGCTCATCATGGTGAAAACCATCGGCTGACGGGACATTTTGAAGCAGCTTTAGACTCTTTCAACCGATCGCTCGAGTTGGAACCTGACAATGCTTGGGCGATCGCACACCGGGGCGAAACCTATTATTTGATGAAACGCTATCAGGAGGCATTCGCAGATTTCAACCGCGCCATTGAACTGAACCCTGATTATAATTGGGCGATCGCTCACCGAGGCGTAACCTACCGCTTTCTGGGGGAAGCCTATTACACAAAGGCGCTGGCTGACTTGGATCGAGCAATTGAGCGTCAGCCGGATTACGTTTGGGCGATCGCTTATCGCAGCCGCATCTATGAGTTGATGAAGTGCTACAAGCAATCCCTGATTGACTTCGATCGAGCGATCGCCCTTGACGAAACCATATTGCGGGGGAAAAATTGGCAAATTGAGAAAGGGTTGATCCTTTGCTATGATGGCCAATATTCTGAGGCGATCGCCTGTTGCGAACAGAGGTTGCAACAGGTTTCTGATGACACGACAGCTTTATACTGTATCGCAGTATCTAAGGCGCGTTGGCAGGGAGTGGACAAAGCAGCAAGCGAAATCGAGCGATCGCGGACAGCATTGCTTTCTCAATGGGAGACAGGGGATCGGGGAGATATTCTCTACCGACTCTGCGGTTTAGCAATCTTGACAGGTAACTGCGAACAAGCATGGCAATATCTGCGAGAAGCTATTCCAATCAATGATGAAGCCATTGAGTTAGTCGGTCACGATCCAGCTTGGTTGGATTGGCGGGATGACCCGAAAACTCTGGCATTACTCGCTAGTTAAGTGTTTGAGAAAACAAATTTCAAGTAATTAAACATCAAGTAACATTTCAGGAGGATTTTATGCAGATGGATCTCAACGATCAGATGATTGCTCAAAGAGCGGAAACTTTTCGCTTGTCAAAGGCTTACGAACAGGCGATCGAGATTTTTGAACAACTCCTGCAAAAGTATCCAGACAATGCTTGGGTCAATGCTCATCTAGGAGCAATTTACTGCCAGTTGATGGATTATGGGAAAGCAGAAGATTGCTTAAAAAAAGCGATCAACCAGAGCAATAATTATTTCTGGGCTAACGCACAGCTAGGTGAGACTTATCGCCTTCTGGCAATTGTGAATAATCGCAATGAGAAATATATTGAACGAGCTATAGAACATTTTAAAAAAGCGCTTAATGCTGAAAAACCAGAAGACAGCAATTATGCGTGGGCATTAGCTCATTTGGGAGCAACCTACCGTCTGAGAATAACTTACGATCTAGAATTGCTAAGTACCAATGAGATAGATAAGCAAAGTAAAGAAGAGGCTTTGAATTGTCTTAACAGAGCGATTGAACTTATGCCTACATACGCTTGGGCATGGGGTATGCGATCGACAGTTTACAGATTGGCTCAAGAATATGAAGACGCATTCTGGGATTTGGGAGTTGAGACACTAATAGCTTCGGATATGGGGATTTTGCAAAGTTCTTCTTCTCCAGTTCCATTCATAGAAACCAAGAGGGTAAATCTTTACGAACACGCAGCCCTGTGTTTTTACTTAACGAAACAACAAAAAGACCAAAAACAGAAAGACAACTATTACGGTAGAGCGATTGCTTTTGCTCAACAAGCCTTGATATTGCAGTCAGGTGACTTAGTTGCTCAGCTAATTCTTACGGTAATTGAAGCCAACCAAAAGAAGGAACAACAGGGTGTGTCTTTCTCAGACTCAAATGACATTAAGCGCCTTAGAGAAAAATCAAGAAAATTACTTGAAGATGTAGAACCAGAGCTTTTAGAAATATGTAAAAAGGTATTGCGATATCTAATTAATGTTGAGCGAGTTAGTGTGGATGATTTAGAATCGATAATAGAGGACACTGAGGAGGAAAATCAATTAACACAGCTTGTTCCGAAAGATGCGATAGGACACTCTAGTTCAGATGTTGATGAGGAGCCGCGATTGTGGCTGTGGAAAAATTTTGCACTGTTGGAGACTTGTAGCAGTGTTCTTTCCTTGCTTAGTGACTTAAGCCACATTCTGAAGGAAGACGGTATTATTGACACAGCAAAGCCTTATCGAGAACTTGCGTTGATCATCAATCCTCACTACACCCTAGAAAGGCTTTATCAAACTCCAGCTCTTTCACAAGAAGAACGAGCTACAATATTTAGTAGCTTGAAAACTTTGCTGAGTTTAAATTCTTCACAGTTCACTACCTTAAAGATTAGGAGAATATCCCATGAGTAACCTATTGGATTTGCTGACAGATTTAGCACTTGACACAAAGAAACAAAATGCTTTCATCAATAACCCCAGTTCCTTAATGGACGAAGTGGGTTTAACTGAAGCAGAACAAACTGCAATGATGAGTGGTGAAAACGCTAAAATTACCGCACTTTTTGTAGAGGAACGAGTTCGGTTTGCTATTACTTTTATCGATCCCGGCCCCGACCCCTTGCCAGATCCAGACCCTTTTCCTCCTTCTCCACCGTCAGACCCCCAACCTGACTCTGAGGAGGATGCGGTATTGATTTCAAATCACTCATAATTGTCTACACTTTTAGAAAGTGGATTGATATTTCATAAGCTCAAACCGCACTTGTTGCGGTTTTTTGTCATAAAAACTTAAATATGCAAAATTACCAAATTACTGAAAAACTGCATGAGAGCAGTAACTCCTTAGTCTATCGCGGATATCGGCAAGCAGACAATCTGCCTGTTATCCTAAAAATGCTCAAAGAATTCTATCCTTCACCTGAAAAAATTGCCTGGTTTAAGCGAGAGTATGAAATCACCCAAAACATTAACTTACCAGGCGTAATAAATGTTTACAGCTTCCACAACCTAGAAAATCAGTGGGTAATTGAGTTAGAAGATTTTGGCGGCGAATCCCTCAATCAGATCATCGCTAAGAAACAATTTACAATTGCTGAATTTCTCCACCTGGCAATTGAAATTGTTGACATTCTCGGTCAGGTTCACCAGCAGTATATTATCCACAAAGATATTAACCCATCAAATATTGTTTTCAATCAGCCGACAGGTAAGCTGAAGCTAATTGATTTTGGAATTTCCACAACACTGTCGCGAGAAAACCCAACCTTTCTTAACCCGAACGTATTAGAAGGAACGCTGGCTTATATCTCGCCAGAACAAACAGGTCGCATGAATCGAACAATCGATTACCGCACTGATTTTTACTCGCTGGGGATAACTTTTTATGAATTACTAACCGGACAGTTACCTTTCCCCACGAATGATGTTTTGGAATTAGTGCATTGTCATATTGCTAAACAACCTACCCCACCGCACGAACTCAAACCAGAAGTTCCACCAATTATTTCGGCGATCGTGTTGAAATTAATGGTAAAAAATGCTGAGGAACGCTACTTATCGGCATATCAGCTAAAGGCAGATTTACAAGAATGTCTCAGACAATGGCAGAGCAAAGAGCAAATTGACCCTTTCCCGATCGATCGGCACGAGATTTCCGATCGCTTTCAAATTCCCCAAAAACTGTACGGGCGAGAGCGGGAAATTTCTGCCCTATTAGCTGCTTTCGAGCGAGTTAGCCAAGGAACCAGTGAAATGATGCTGGTTTCTGGATATTCTGGGATTGGAAAAACAGTATTAATCCAGGAGATATATAAGCCTCTGACTCAACAACGGGGCTATTTTATTTCTGGTAAATTTGACCAGTTGCAACGAGATACTCCCTACGCATCCTTAATTCAGGCATTTCGTTCATTAGTACGGCAGTTACTAACAGAAAGCGATGCCCAAATTAGCAAGTGGCGAGAGAAACTCCAAGCAGAATTAGGGGAAGCTGGAGGGGTAATCGTTGAATTTATTCCTGAATTAGAACTAATTATTGGTTCCCAACCACCCCTACCAGATCTCCCGCCAGCAGAACAGAGAAATCGCTTTAATCTGGTTTTGCAAAAATTTATTAATATATTCACACAGCTCGAACATCCATTAGTAATTTTCTTGGACGACTTACAGTGGGCAGATATAGCATCGCTGGAATTAATTCAACTGCTGATGACAGTAGCAGATAATAAATATCTATTTCTCATGGGCGCCTATCGCGATAATGAAGTAACCGAGGCGCATCCGCTAACTCAAATTTTGGAAAATATTGCCAAAGCAAAAGTAACAACCATTAATAAAATATTGCTGGCACCTTTAGCCTTAACCGATATTACGCAACTTTTAGTTGATACGCTTTTTGCGGAATCAAAAAATGCCAAGCCACTTGCCGAATTGCTCCAGCAAAAAACTGGTGGTAATCCGTTTTTTATCAATGAATTCTTAAAATCACTGCATTCTGAAGCATGGTTGGATTTTAACTACGAATCTCAGAAATGGCAGTGGGACTTAGAACAAATCAAAGCGCAACCGCTTACAGATAACGTTTTAGAACTAACGAGCAAAAATTTTAAAAAACTCCCTACAGCAACTCAGGCAGTATTGAAATTAGCAGCTTGCGTAGGGAATCAGTTTGACTTGAAAACACTGGCGATTATCTATGAAAAATCTCTCCAAGAAACAGCAACCGATTTACGGTCAGCACTCCAATCCAGTCTAATTATACCCCTCAGCCATGCTTATCAGTTGGCGGAACTTGATGTAGCAGGTTTGTCAGATCAGTTAGTTGCAGAATACAAATTTGCCCACGACCGCATTCAACAAGCAGTTTACTCTCTCATCTCCGAAGCAGATAGACAGTCAGTACATCTGCGAGTGGGAAGGTTATTACTCCAAAATACATCATCTGAAGAATTGTCACAGAAGCTGTTTGATATTGTCAATCAGTTGAACAAAGGCCGTGCGCTGATCGAGCGACAAATAGAGCGATACGAGTTAGCTCGATTAAACTTAAAGGCAGGTAAAAAAGCCAAATCTTCAGCGGCTAGCCAACCAGCTTTCAATTACCTTCAGATTGGCTTAAGCTTGTTAAATAAAAAGAGTTGGTCGCAGCAGTACAACCTTACCTTAGATTTGTATTTAGAAGCAGCAGAAACAGCTTATACAATTGCTAACTACGATGAAATGGAGCGCTTATCTGGGGTAGTTTTGCAAAAAGCCAAAACGCTGTTAGAGAAAGTAAAAATATATGAAATTAAAATGCAAGCTTATTGCGCCCAAACGAAATTTATGGAGGCTATCGACATTGGGCTAGAAGTTCTGAAATTACTTGGGGTAGAATTACCGCAACGACCGAACCAATCCGATCTGGCACAAGAGATGGAGCAGATAAAATTTGCCTTAGCAGGCAGGCAAGCCCAGGATCTAATCGACTTACCGCCAATGACCGACCCGTATAAACTAGCAGCTATACGGGTGATAAACTGCTTGTTGAGTCCTGCGTTCGTAGCAATTAATCAACTGAGCTTGTTAACTTGGTGCCGACAGGTGAATTTATCGATTCAGTATGGTAATTCTGCTAGCTCTGCTTATGCGTATATAGGTTATGGGCTGATCCTTTGCTCGTCAGGAGAGCTTGACGCTGGCTATCAGTTTGGAAAACTTGCTTTGAACGTACTAGAACGATTCAAAGATAAAACATTTAAAGCAAGAATTTATGTAATATATATGGGATTTATCAAGCATTGGAATGAACCTCTCAGAGACACATCTTCTTTTTGCATGGAAGCTTATCAAAGTGCGATAGAAACTGGAGATCTTGAATATACTGGTAGTGTTAGGCAGGCCTATGCTTACGCTTTGTACCTCAGCGGTGTAGAGCTGATCGATGCCAAGAAAGAAATGGCGAAAGCCCTGGAAGTTACTTATCAAACTAAACAGGAAGCATACATTCATTGGTGTCAAATCTTTATGCAGGCGATCCTGAACTTGGCGGAAAAAGTAGAAAATCCGTGCTGTTTGATTGGTGAAGTATACGACGAACAAAAGATGATACCCGTTCATCAAGCAGGTGGCGATCGGACTGCGCTCATGAACGTTTATTCACTTAAAGTTCTCCTCTGTTATCTTTTCGAGGAATTTCAGCAAGCTGTGGAGAATGCAGACCTCTTTGAAGAATACTCAGCTAATGCAGGCTCCTTTTTTATTCTCCCTGTTGTCTATTTGTATGATATGTTAGCCCGACTAGCGCTCTATCCTAATTCCTCAGAAACGGAAAGAGAAGAAATCCTGACAAAGGTGGCTGCTAAACAAGAAAAAATGGAAACATGGGCAAAGCAGGCTCCCATGAATTACCTGCACAAATTCTATCTAGTGGAAGCGGAACGCGATCGCGTATTAGGCAACGATAAAGATGCCAGAGAATATTACGACAAAGCCATCATCTTAGCCCGCGAAAACGAATATCTCAACGAAGAAGCCCTCGCCTACGAACTAGCAGGCAGGTTTTATTTAGCCAGAAATCAAAATCATGTTGCCCGTCACTACCTGCAAGATGCCCACTATGCCTATCAGCGTTGGGGGGCTGTAGCTAAAGTCAAAGATTTGGAAGCGCGATACCCGCAATTTTTAGCCATTCAGTCGCTTAGTTCAACCCGAACAGATACTGAAAATAATACCATCAATCCAATCACCACAACTGGCAGCAATTCCGGCGAAGCGCTAGATTTTGCCGCAGTAATGAAAGCATCCCAAGCTATCTCCGGTGAAATCGTTCTCGAACAATTGTTAAACCAGGTGATGAAAACTGTGATTGAAAACGCAGGCGCTCAAAAAGGTTTTCTCCTTCTGGATCAAGGCGGGAATTGGGCGATTGAAGCGGAAGCAGCAGTAGAATGCGAGATCATTACCATTATGCAATCCATTCCCGTAGATTCTGTAGATCCTGCAACTGGAATTCCCCTGCTGTCAACCGCCATAGTTAACTACGTCGCTCGCAGCCAGGAAAATGTAGTATTAAATAACGCCACCGCTGAAGGACAATTTACCCGCGATTCTTACATTACCGCAACTCAACCCAAATCGATCCTCTGCACTCCCCTACTCAATCAAGGCAAACTAGGTGGTATTCTCTACTTAGAAAATAATTTGGCGATCGGCGCATTTACCTCAGAAAGAGTCGAAACTTTAAAAATCATTGCCGCTCAAGCTGCGATCTCGATTGAAAATGCAACTCTCTACGAAAAATTAGAAGATTACAACCGAACTTTAGAGCAAAAAGTAGAAGATCGCACCGCACAATTAGCTCAAGCTAATGCAGAAATATTGAGTTTGAACGATCGGCTAAAAGTAGAAAACCTTCGCATGAGTGCCGAACTAGACGTAACCCGCCGCCTGCAACAAATGATTTTGCCTCAACAGCAGGAATTAGAGTCAATTGAAGGGCTAGAAATTGCTGCATTCATGGAACCGGCTGATGAAGTTGGCGGCGACTACTACGACGTACTAAATCACGGCGGCAAAGCCACAATTGGCATCGGCGACGTGACAGGACACGGTTTAGAAAGCGGCGTGTTAATGATTATGGCGCAAACAGCAATTCGCACTTTATTGGTTCACAATGAAACCGATCCAGTTAAATTATTGCAGACAGTCAACCAAACGCTTTTTGACAACGTAGAGCGCATGAATTGCGGTAAAAGTATGAGCCTTTCTTTGCTGGAATATCGGGGGGACAACATCCTGCGTTTGAGCGGACAGCACGAAGAGGTGATTGTCGTGCGTTCTAGCGGCGAAGTAGAGCAGATTGATACCATCGAGTTAGGCTTTCCCATCGCCTTGGAACCAGATATTACCGATTTCATTGCTACTACGGAAATACAGTTAAATTCCGGGGATGTTGTCGTACTCTACACAGATGGAATTACCGAAGCTTTTGATATGAATCAAAAGGAATACGGTATTGAGCCAATGATTGAACTTGTTGCCCTTAACAGGGAAAAGTCAGCAGCAGAAATCAAGCAAGCTATTATTGACGACGTGCGCCGATACATCGGGGAGCAAAAAGTATTTGATGACATTACTTTGGTAGTAATCAAACAGAAGTAAGTATGGGAGAATTTAGTTGCGGCAGTGTCCCTACCGGCAAATAATCAAGAACACTTAATGAGAGATGTAATTCTCACCCGATTAATTGTAGGGAAACGGCACTGCCGTGTCCTGATTGTGGGTAATATTAATTCCGATGCAAGCGGATTTGATATAATTACTCATCTTGTAAGCATTTCTGCTTGATAATCCCTAGAACTTATTTCTGAATATTATCACCTAAATTTCGCGATCGCCAATAGTTTACAAACCAGATATCGGCACAAACTCGTAACCGTAACTCGTGCGATTTCCGGGTTTAACAGTTACTAATTGAACTGCGCGATTACGATCGCCCGAAGGTAAAAACCGAATCGGGCCGGATGCTCCATTTGCCGAAAAATCTGACGCCGATAAAGCTTGTTGAATGCCTGTACGAGTCGGATTGCGCCCTAAACCGACAATTAAGGCGATCGCCGCATCGTAGGCTAAAGCTGTGCGCCAACTTACTTCAGCATTCCAAAGTTGTTTGGATGTTTGGGGAAAATTTGACTGCGGATCTGCGAGAATGTGCCAAGGAATAGCCAGCACCATATCTGTTGCTCCTGCGCCACCGATTTGCAGTGTTTTAGCAGTATAAGCACCGTCTCCCGCTAGTAATGGCAGCCGTTTGGCGTTTACTTGCACTACTTGCAAAGCTTGGTCGATCGTGGCTGAATTGGATGCTAACATAATCACTTCTGCTCCTTGGGCGATCGCACTTTTAACGCTATCGGCGGCATTAAAGTTGCCATTGGCAAAGTCAAATTCGGATACGATTTGTCCTCCATCTCCGTAAATAGCAGTGGTAAATTCATCTTTTAAAGATTTGCTGTAACTGCTGGCAGAATTGAAAAATACAGCAGCTTTTTGCTTTTGCAATTTTTCCACCATATAGCGGGAAAGAGCATTAGCCGCAAACCGATCGCTCGGCACTGTCCGAAATATATTTTTGGCAACTCCTGAAAGCTGCACCGACGTACTTGTGGGAGAAATTGCTACTAATTGTTTTTGCTGGTAAATCTTGCTGGCTGCTAGCGTCGTATCTGAACCAAAATGCCCGATTACTCCTAAAATTTCCGAGTTATTTGCTAAAGTGCTGGCAATTTGTGCCGCCATTTCTGGGTTGTTGTCATCGTTAGCAATTAACACTTTTAATGGAGTACCGCTAATGCCGCCGCTTTGGTTGATTTCATGTTGAGCTTGAGCTACGCCCCGCAGAATTTCTAGAGCAGCATTGATATCGCCGCCAATGGGAACTGCGGCCGCAATTGTGTAGGATTTTTGATCGGCGATGCGAGCGTTATTGAGGTAAATTAGTGCTTCTGGATCGTTGGGATTGGTTTTCAGCGAAGCTTGTAAGTCGGAAATAGCTGCGTTATAGTTGCCAGATGCGATCGCCGCTACAGCTTCTTGTTTTTTTGCTGTCGATCCCCCGGAAATTAACAGTTTGTTTCCCGCGCTCAAACGCTGCTCAATTGACTGTTCTGACTGCGGTGATTTATTAGATAACGCCTGATTATCGGGAGACAAACCTCCGAAATTCGTGCCGCTGCGGTTTGTCAGCCACCAAATGCCTGCACCCGCTAGCCCTAGGGTAATTAGGAGTGATAAGATGAGAACAGCAGTTTCGTTTTTTTGTGACATAATTTTACATCTTTAGATTTTTGAAATAACGAAGTCAGAAGAAATCAGGAAGGCACTCTCAAAGATTTTGACACGGATACACGGATTAATTATCGAGCGTTCTTTCTGATGTTGAAGTCAGAAGTCAGAAAAGCTACTCTACTTATATTTTGACATTTTTATTAAGTTATTTTAGACTAACGAGCTAGATGGCAATTTTAGATGATGTTGAATTTACATATCATAAAGATGGAAAAATTGTTTTTCCTTAATGATATCTTTAGGTTTTGCTCCAGGTTCAACAGCAAAGGAGCCTGTAACAGCAAGGACTTCGGTAAAATAATTAAAGTTTGTTGAAATTTATAAAAATAGCTGCAATACTTTGTAATGTAAAGAGGAAAGTTGAAAAATCTCTAAAGATAAACTAATTGAATGGCGAGGTCGCTAAGGTAGTATATATGACGGTTTGTCACAGAAAAAGAGTGTTAAGCTCGGCTAAGCTCAGTAAAAGTAAAAGCTCGCTATTTAATTAAGTTCGATCGATAACAAAGGCTAAGGTAAAGTTCATGGCAAACTCAGTTGTAAATCAGCCAACCGCAGCAGCAGGAGTGCAGTGGCAGCCAAAAGATATTATCCGCGGCCTAGTGTGGAAAATTGCGATCGCAACCTGGCTGTTAATGGCTGTAGGCAGCGCCACGCGAGTCATGAATGCGGGGCTCGCTTGCCCCGACTGGCCGCTGTGCTACGGTCAATTAATACCCGCAGCGCAAATGAATTTGCAGGTATTTCTGGAATGGTTCCACCGATTGGACGCTGCGGCAATTGGCTTGAGCGCGATCGCACTTTTAGGACTATCTTTGTTTTACCGCAGCCGCCTGCCAAAATGGCTGCCTTGGGCGAGCGCTGGGGCAGTATTTTTAATCGTTTTTCAAGGCGTATTGGGCGGCTTGACAGTAACACAACTGCTCAGATTTGACATCGTTACCGCTCACTTGGGAACAGCTTTACTGTTTTTTGGCGCCCTGCTAGTCATCGGTTTCATGCTGACTCCCTACGAAGCTACAGGAAATGTCGGCAAATTGGCTTGGGTAAGTTCGATCGCAGCATTGTTAGTTTACCTGCAAAGTTTGCTAGGAGCATTAGTAGGCTCTAGATGGGCACTGCACCAATGTTTGGACTCCTCAGAATTGTGCTCGGTGATGAACAGCCACATCGCCGGTATCGTACCAGCTACAGCAGCGACTTTAGCAGTAGCAGTCATGGCTTGGCGGCAGCCTGCACTGAGTCCAAACTTGCGAAAACTCGCTAATTGGGCGAGTGTTTGCCTAATTGCTCAATTAGTTCTGGGATTAGCAACTTTCCGGCTGCACCTTCAGGTAGAACCGCTGACAGTGGCCCACCAAGCAGTCGGTGCTGCTTTGCTGGGAACCCTGATAGCTTTTAGTGTTTTAGCTTGGCGCGATCGAGTTTTATCAGCTTGAGAGATAAGACTAAAGTAAGAGTCGGCGGGTTTATTAATCCTTGTAGCTACACCAAATATTTCTCGTAAAACCCGCCACTCCCACCTAATGACTAATGACGAATTCGCAAATAATTACTAACAGCTTACAACCGATGCAAGAAATTCTTACCAACGACCGCCCGCGCCTCCACGAAAACTTTTCGCAAGTCGTGAAAAGTTACTATCAACTAACAAAACCCAGAATTATTTTACTGCTGCTAATCACCACCTCAGCAGGAATGTGGATGGCGGCCAAAGGAGAAGTAGATCCGCTATTACTGGTATCAACTATTACCGGAGGCGCTTTAGCTTCTGCGTCGGCGAATACGATTAATTGTGTCTACGACAGCGACATCGATTATATTATGGAGCGCACCCGGTGGCGGCCGATTCCTTCCGGGCGTGTCAAGAAGCGGGATGCTTTGATATTTGCGATCGCCCTAGCTACAATATCCTTTACATTGCTCACAGTTGTTGCCAACTTATTAGCTGCATTGCTAGCAATGTCAGGCATCGTTTTCTATGTCCTAATTTACACCCACTGGCTGAAGCGTCACAGCGTGCAAAACATCGTCATCGGCGGTGCAGCAGGGGCGATTCCCCCGCTAGTTGGGTGGGCTGCGGTTACGGGAGATTTGAGTTGGGGTGCGTGGCTGCTGTTTGGGATTATATTCCTGTGGACACCGCCGCATTTTTGGGCATTAGCAATGATGATTCGCGAGGAATACAAGGAAGTAGGCGTCCCGATGTTACCCGTAATTGAGGGCGACGAAGCCACAGCCCGCCAAATTTGGATTTACACGCTATTGATGATTCCTGCAACTTTGCTGCTAGTTTATCCCCTGCATTTAGCGGGCGCGGTGTATGCGGGAACAGCTATTTTCCTGGGTGCTATTTTTGCCCAAAAAGCTTGGTTGCTGTTGCAGACTCCAGAGGATAAGACTGTTGCGCGATCGCTCTTTAAATACTCTATTCTGTACCTGATGCTATTGTGCGCTGGAATAGTGGTTGACAGTTTGCCTGTGACTCATAATTTTACTACTGCTGTTGTACAAAATGTGCAAACTTTGATTAGTGCAGTTGTGATGTAGTTTGCTTTTAGAGCCCCGGCTTCTTGAAGAAGTTGGGGCTCTCGGCATTTAGCTATTTTTTAAGTATTTACCCAAAAACTCTAAGGACTGAAAAATAAATAACTTGATGAAGTATTAAGTTTGAGGTAGGGCTCTATAGTTCCATTTTGGCAAGTATTCATCAAAAGTAATTTGCATAGTTTTTTTAAAGTCATCAGCTACCTTTCGACCAATTTTATAGACTTTATTAAGCACATTTGCAACTACAGATAGCCCGGTTTTAGTGTGAG
>NZ_JAUBSB010000053.1:0-45649 GCF_036702135.1 Microcoleus sp. LAD1_D3
CTTATCACCAGCGACCGTTGCCGTTGGTGAGTGCAGTGACGATCGCGATTTAATAGCTGTTTAGTCTAAACTCCAGTTAAAACTGATTTGGCTAAATTTGAGGCTTTAAAAACAAAAGTTCAGGAACTCCATTCCTATGAAGTTCCCGAAATTATTGCTATTCCTATTATCGCTGGCAGCGATGCTTATCTCAATTGGCTGGGACAATCTTTAAGTTTGTAGTAAGGACTTTAGTCCTAAAGTGTCAAATGAAGAGGGACGGAAGTCCCTACTACAAATGGTCAGAAACCTAAGAATTATGACTGGTAGGGCCGATGACGCCGATTTTATGGCGAAAACTTAGTTCACCGCCGAACCAGCCTGTAATGCCCAGCAAAGCTGCAACGACGATCGATATTGCTAAACCTGTATATACGATCGGCTCAGCCGGATTTCCTTGGCGCAACAGCAAGTTAATCAGGGTAAGTACCATAACCGCCACATTGCCCCCCATGTGCAACCAACCGGCACTGCGATCGCGCACTCTTTTAACTTTGAAAAAATCTAAAAAGCCCGTGATTGCGGCCAAAATCCCCGCAGCAAAACCAACACCGATCAGCCAAACCGAAGCTCTCGCCCAAAACGGATCGCTTGTCAGCCAATAACCGATGTCCGTGCCGGCGGCTCCTACTAAAAAGGCTACCGGAAACAGTACGAGCACGGGGTGAAGCGGATGGCCTGCAATTGCAACTGAACTCGTAATGCCGGCGTCGCGATACTCTGCGTCGTCACTTTCGAGAATCGGCGGAAGATTGGGATAGGGCGTACTATTTCTTTGATTTGTTTCCATGATTTCTACAGATAACTTTTGTACAACAAAACCGTTTTTATTGGAGTGAACTTAATCCCAAATCCGCTCGCCATTTTCGTCAACGCGGGCCTGCCGAATTACGTCGGAAATTTCCTCGGCGTCTTTGACGTGG
This sequence comes from Microcoleus sp. LAD1_D3, assembly GCF_036702135.1. NCBI lineage: Bacteria > Bacillati > Cyanobacteriota > Cyanophyceae > Oscillatoriales > Microcoleaceae > Microcoleus > Microcoleus sp. LAD1_D3. Next base: position 963 of record NZ_JAUBSB010000053.1, read on the forward strand.
TGCAGGGCTTTCTTTTCCCCATCGGGTTCTTCTACGATCACATAAGTTGGAACTGTAACAACATCGCCCGTGATGTCTGGCACGTGGTCTACCGCCAGTTGCTGGGCTTTTTCTTCGATGGTTTGCGGTTCGTCGGAAATGCGATCGCCCGGATTGACCGTGCGCTCCATATCTTTGCCTGGTTTGTCGATACTCATAAAAACCTCTCTGGTATTTCTAATTTTTTGTTGACTCTAATTCCTACTATTGAACGAAAAATATCTCTACCCAAACATCTCCCGACGGGTGGAAGTTTCAGTTAGGGCGATCGCAGGCAGCCTCTTCCTGTAGGTAGAGGTTTTTCGATTGGTTCCGAAAAAACCTAAGCTAAAATCTAAGCATGATATTTTCCTTCCCTTTGAGTTGCCCATGAAAAGTTACGATTGGATTGTTGTCGGCGCTGGCATTACGGGTGCGTCACTGAGTTACGAACTGGCAAAAAAAGGTTTTGCTGTCCTGCTTTTGGAACGAGATGCTACCATGCAAAATGCTACTCGTTTTAGTTATGGCGGCTTGGCTTATTGGTCGGGAACGACTGATTTAACTCGTCAATTGTGTCGGGAAGGTATCGAACGTCACCGCAATTTATCGGCGGAATTAGAGGCTGATACTGAGTTGCGCGAGTTGGATTTGTTGCTGACAATTGATGCGGGTACTGATGCCGAAAAAGCGGTGGCTAATTACGCGCATTTTGCGATTGTTCCGCAGCTTTTGAGCGTTGCAGAAGCTGGGGAGTTGGAACCTTTGTTGAATAAAAGTGCGATCGCCGGAGCTCTGACTGTGCGTCACGGTCACATTTCGCCTACTGCCACAAATAAAGCTTATTGTCAAGGGTTTCTACGGTTGGGAGGAACGATAGAATTTGCTGAAGTAATTGGGTTTATAGAAGAGGGAAATCGGATTTCGGGAGTCAAGACGGCGCAGGGAATTTATCGTTGTGAAAATGCTGTTGTTTGTGCTGGAGGTTGGAGTCGGAGTTTGCTGAAAGCCGCTGGTGTTTCTGTGGGAGTTTATTTTACTCGCACGGAGATTTTGGAAACTGCACCTGTGGATTTTAAACTCAGAACTTTGGTGATGCCTGCGATATTAAAACGTTTTGAATTGGAAGCTAAATCTAGTAGAAATGAGGTTGATTTTCTTTGGGATGAACCTGGTAAGGAGTTGCTGTCGCCGATTTTAGATTCGGGTGCCATTCAATTTAATGATGGGAGTTTGCGGATCGGGCAATTGTCTCGCACTTTGAGCGATTTGAATGCTAAAGTCGATCGCGAAATTAGCGAAAGGGCAATTCGTGCAGGAATCTGCAAAGTTTTGCCGGATTTGGCACATTTACCGGCAACTTGGCACGAGTGTATTGTGGCATTTAGCGCGGATAATTTGCCTGTAGTGGGGCCGATTGCCGATCGCCCTGGATTGCACGTTTTTTCGGGTCTCAGCAATCCTTTGGCTATTGTACCTGCTTTAGCTGAGCGATTTGCGAATGCGGCGGGGGGAGAAGAAGATAGGGCGATCGAGCTTTTGTCTCCCAATAGATTTGCTTAAAAATGATATCATGTCCGGCAGGATTCAGACTTGTATGAATTTTGTAGGGGCAGGTTCACTAACAATAATTGCCTGTAATCTACAATCTCATAAACCCGCCCCCCCGATACTTTTATCTCATCTCGGTTGAATTGTCCGCGATGAAATTCTGTCGCGTGGTGGGGACGGGTTTATGTAGATTGTTAGTCTGGATGATAGATTGTTGGTGAAACCCGCCCCTACAAGTATTGTGCTTATTTTACCGGACATGACTAATGACTACTGACTACTGACTACTGACTACTGACTACTAACTACTAACTAAAAAAGGCAGCGCGACAATAAATGTAGTACCTTTGTCTACTTCACTTTCCACACTTATTGTACCGCCGTGCAGGTCAACTATGTGTTTGACAATGCAGAGTCCCAAACCCGATCCTTTAATCTTGCCTACATTAGCACCCCGTTCAAACTGCTGAAATAATTTTCCTTGATATTCCAGTGTCATCCCAATTCCCTCATCTCGAACGCACAAAATTATTTGCTGGTTTTCGCAGCTTAATTCTAAACTGACATTGCCGCCGTTTGGAGAATATTTAATGGCGTTTGAAAGCAAATTAGTCAACAGGTGGTGCAGTAGTTTTGCATCGAGATTGGCGTGCACCGGATTGGTTTGGGTGCGGAAAGTTACGAGGTGTTTGTCGGTGACGATAGGTTGCAGTTCTTCTAAAATAGATGTGCAAAAATCCGTCGCATTAATCTGATTTAAATTTAAGGAAACTTTGCCTGATTCTGCTTTGCTAAGCATTAAAATATCTTCCAGCAACCCACTCATATTACTGACGGCTTTTTTAATCCGATCGACATTTTTATTGCTAGTTCCGGGGTTTCTCTGCAAGTCGCTATCTTCTAGCATTTCAGCCGATAACTGTATAGTAGTCAAAGGAGTGTTTAAATCGTGGTAAGCCATTGAAATAAAGCGCGCTCTATTTTCGCTTTTTTCTGCTGCTAATGCCATTATTTTTTTCAGGCTAACTGCTTCTTGATGTTTGCTCAGTGCTATCTTGATAGTGGCGTGCATTTCTCTTTCTTTAAAAGGTTTGAGCAGGTAGCCGTAAGAACCAGTATTTTCGGCTCGCTGCAAAGTTTCGTCGTCGGCATAGGCAGTTGTATAGATAATTGGTATATCTAATTCTTGATTAATTATTGCTGCTGTTTCTATGCCGTCAATGTCACCTTTGATAACTATATCCATTAAAATTAAATCGGGTCTTAGTTCGCGGGCGCGCTGGATGGCATCCGCTCCTGAAGAAACGATATCGGCGATTTGATACCCCAATTTTTCTAACTTTGGGGATAAATTTTTAGCAATTAACAGTTCGTCTTCGACAATCAAAATATTAATTGGTTTTGCGGCAAAACTCATATTTTTACAATCTTTGAAAGTAGTTTAATTCGTTAAATTTTAAGTGAAACGATGTACCAAATTCTCTGGATATTTCGATGGTTCCTTCTAACTGATCGGTTAAAGTGCAGACAACTTGAAACCCCATTGAGTGAGTTTTCCGAAAATCTAAGTTTTGAGGAAAGCCAATGCCGTTGTCCTTAACTAAGAGGTTGATTTCTTGATCGCCCGTTTGATAGCATTCTACACTAACTGTACCAGTTGTGCCATCAGGAAAAGCGTGTTTCAGGGTATTTGAAACCAATTCATTGGCAATTAAACCGCAGGGAGTAGCAGTTTCAAGATTTAGGGAAATTGGCTCAGCTAATACCTGCAACTGAATTTGGTTGTTGCTAATATTGTAAGAGTGAAACAAGCTACTTACCAAATCTTCGAGATATTCGCCAAAATTAATTTGGGCTAGGTTAGTCGAGCGGTACAGTTTTTCGTGAATCAGAGCCATAGAATAAAGGCGATTCTGACTTTCTTCAAACATTTTGCTTACTTGCGGGTCGGCAACTGTGTTCGATTGCAATTCTAACAGACTGGCAACTACGCAGAGGTTGTTTTTGACGCGGTGGTGAATTTCTTTGAGCAAAATCTCTTTTTCTCGGAGAGAGTTTTTTAAATTTGCTTCCGCTTGTTTGCGGTCGCTCAGTTCAGCTTGCAGTTGCTGGTAGAGCAGAGATTGCTGAATGGCGATCGCTAATTGATTCACCAACTGCTGAAATAAATTGATTTCCCATTCTAGCCACTCACGAGGGCGATCACATTGGTGGGCAATCAGCAATCCCCAAAGTTGGCTGTGCTGAATAATCGGCACTACTAACTTTGCCCTAACTTGAATCTGTTTCATAAACTCCACCACACAAGGCGTAATGCGGGGGTTATCTAGTTCGGATAGGGCAGAAATTCGCCCCTGCAAATAAAGCTGATAACTTTCATCCGGAAAAACCTCTTCGCCAAAACATCTATCCATGAGTTGGCTGCATCCTTCGGCCACTGCTTCAGCAATGACTCGCCCGCCGCTTTTGGGTAAAATTTGATAAACCAAAACTCGATCGGCTAATAATACTTGCTGGAGTTCCGCAACCGTAGTGTTGAGAATTTCCTCTAATTGCAAAGACTGGCGGACGCGACGGGCGATCGCCTCCACAAGCCGTTCTTGCTCGAACTGCTGCCCCCTAGCGAGTTCGGCGTATTTAGAATTGCTGATATCAGCGGCGTAACCAATAATTTCGATCGGAATGCCCCTGCTGTCAACCAATAGTTTTAGTTCCGTCCGCAGCCAGCGGTAAATTCCGTCTTGATGTAGAAAACGATACTCGCAAATGCAATTTTTTTCCTCGGACAAACCCGAAAAATTTACTACAAATTGTGGCCGATCTTCAGGGTGAATCCGGCTCGACCAAAAGTTAGGATCTGCTAACAGTTCTTGGGGCTTGTAGCCAACGATTGCCTTAACGTTGTCGCTGATGTAAGTAGTACAAAAATCTCCTGTAGGTGCGGTCGTAAAAATTACTGCCGGATTAGAAGCCAGCAAAAATTGCAGCCGTTCTTTTAACTGTTGCAATTCCATTTCTGCTCGCTTGCGATCGCTAATATCTTCGATCGCCCGCATGATGTAGAGAGGAATGCCCTCGCGATCGCGGATCAGCGTCACCGTCAAGTTTGCCCACATCAACTCGCCATTTTTCTTAATCAAGCGTTTTTCCATTTGGAAGCGAGGAATCTTGTCGCAGACCAACTGCTTAAATTGCTCCACATCTGCTTGTAAATCTTCTGGATGTGTGAGTTCAGTAAAAGTCATGGTAGCCAACTCCGCATCGCTGTAGCCCAACATCTGGCGGTGAGCTTCATTCACTTTGATCGTGCGGTAGTCGCGCACGCTTGTCAAACCGATCGCGATCGGAGCATCATCAAATAAGTTGCGAAACTTTTCCTCGCTCTTTTGCACTGCTGCTTCTGCGTGTTTGCGAGCGGTAATGTCTCGGGCGACCCACATCACTCGATCGAGATCCAGAGGCGAAATACTAGCATCAAACCAGAATAACTTGCAGCCAATTTCCATCCTGTATTCAACTCTGTGGGTTTGCCCAGATGCCAATGTTTGGCGAATGTGGGTCAGAGCAAAATTAGCTTCCGCTTCTGGGAAGATTTCGGCGAGGGTTTTGCCCAGCACTTCAGGAGCCGGTTTGTACAGCAATTCGGGAGCCGTAGGGGCAATTTTGAGGTAGCGGCCCGTTGCGTCGAAAACCAGCACGATATCCGTCATCGCATTAAACAGCGCCAGCAGTTCGGCTTCGGAGTTTTGGAGTTTTTCTTCGGTCAATTTGCGCTCGGTAATGTCGGTGTCAGTCCCAGTCAGGCGGCAAGCCTTGCCGTCCGCTGATCGGATCGCGCTGCCGCGGGCAAGTATCCAGCAGGTGCTGCCGTCTTTACGCAGCATCCGGTGTTCTACTTCATAAATTTCTGTCACACCCTCTAGATAAGCATTTACTGCTTCGGCGACTGCAACTCGATCGTCGGGATGAACGTGAGACACCCAATTTTCCATGCGGTTGGGAATCTCTGCATCCTGATAGCCTAACAAAGCTTTCAAAGACGGAGCAATGTAGATTTCGTCGGTTTCCAAATTCCAGTCCCAAACCCCCACTTTGCCCGCCGATACTGCCAGTTCGTACCATTGTGTCCGCTGCTGGACTCGCATTTCTAACTCTGCATTGAGCTGCTGCAAAGCGATTTCTGCTTGTTTGCGATCCGTGACATCCCGGCCTGCAGCTTGATACTCGACGATTTGTCCGCTCTCGTTGAATATAGCCCGATCGATCCACTGCTGCCAGCGAATTTCCCCGCTCGGCACAATTACTCGGTGTTCGGACGTAAAAACAGGCTTATCGGGAGACACAGAAGTATAGTGTTCTTGAAAAATTTCTCGGTCTACTTCTGGGAGCAGCCACATGAAGGTGTTGCCGAGCAAGTTTTCTGGTTGCACGCCGAAATAACGGCAATAAGCTTGATTGACAAATGTGATTTTACCGTCGGGAAGGTAGCGGCAAATCAGTTCGGTTTGCTCTTCCACAATCGCCTGGTAGCGCGCCTCGCTCTGCGGCAGGGCATTTTCGGCATTTTTGCGATCGCTGACTCGTTTTTCTAGTTCACAATTACCGTCTAACAGTTCGCATTGTTCCTGGAGTTTTGCCACTTCTTGATGCAGTGCCTCTATCCAGCTATACATTGCTGGGCGAATACTTTTTTCGCTGACTATACCTACGAGTTCACCCCCTTCATCCACAATTGGCAAGCAATCAATCGAGTATTGACAAAATAGCTTAAATGCGGTAGAAATATCTTTAAATTCTGATTCTTTTAAGACAATTAAATTCCGCGTCATTGCGTCGGCAACTTTCATGCCTTGCCATCCGTATTCGGCCGCGGCTAAGTTCAGCACATCTTCCGGGCTTAGCAGTCCGACTAGCTGATTTGCATCGGCAACTAAGACGCAACTAATCGATGCTTTTACCGTTTCGTTAGAGTGCGGCGGTGAATTAGGCAGCGGACAAGGGTCGATCGCCCCACGCATCAGGGCGATCGCATCCCCGAGGGAAGTAGAGGGCGCAACCGTCACAGGGTGGCGATCGACAGCTTCGTCGGGCGATCGTAAATTTGCCGACAAATTAGCAAGTTCCATTAGTCTTGGTGAAAAAGTATTGTTAATTAACTTTAGCAACACTTTTAGTCATCAGCCAGATGACTGATGACTGATGACCTGCCTTATTTTCTGCCCATGAGAATATAAGTTTTCATTCCCCCTTTGCCTTTAACTTCAATCATTCCTCGCTCCTGAAACAAATATTTGTCTTCCACTAACTTATAAGTAGTTTCGCTCACTTGAATCCGCCAAGGCAAACCCTGAGATTCCATGCGGGAAGCAATATTTACCGTATCGCCCCACAAATCGTAAATAAACTTCTTTATGCCAATAACTCCGGCAACAACCGGGCCGCTATGAATGCCGATACGGATACTAAAATATTTATTATGGCTAGCATTAAATCTGGCTATTTCTGCTTGCATATCTAGGGCCATTTGGGCGATCGCCTCGGCGTGGTCTGCCCTGGGTTCAGGCAGTCCTCCTACTGCCATGTATGCGTCGCCGATGGTCTTGATTTTCTCTAACCCGTGCCGTTCGCACAAAAGGTCGAATTCTGAGAAAATCAGATTCAGGAGCTCCACGAGATCGATCGGATTCATGACGGCAGACAAAGCAGTAAACCCCACAATGTCAGCAAACAAAACAGTCACTTCTGGAAAGTATTCGGCAATAGTAGTTTCGTTTTGCTTGAGGCGTTCTGCTATTGCCTGGGGCAAGATATTTAACAGCAGGTTTTCTGATTTTTCTTGTTCTTCCCGCAGGGCATCTTCTGCTTGCTTGCGTTCCGTAATGTCGTGGTAACTCCAGACTCTGCCGATAATTGTATCTCCGAGCCGCTGCGGTTGCGAATAGCGTTCAAAAAATCGGCCGTCTTGAAATTCCAACAAGTCGTAACTTTCGGCTTCTGGCTGCTCATAAAGCGATTCAATTCTCTCTTGAAATGCTTGGGGGTCTTTGAGTTGGTTCAGGACAAAGGCGATCGTTGTGGCGTCGTCTCGCATTGCCATCACTTCATTAGGTATGCCCCACATTTCCACAAATTCTCGATTGAAAGTGACAATTTTTCCGCTTCTGTCAGTAGCTAAAATACCGTCCGCAGTAGAATCAAAAGTTGCTTGCAGCAAGGACACAGATTTTGCCAGGGCGTCTTCCGCCCTTTTTCGAGCAGTAATATCTCGCAAAATAGCGCGAATCGCTACTAGCGAACCTTCGGCGAATTTACAGCTTATACTGCCTTCCAGCAAAATTGGCTCGTGATATTTAGTAATAAATGTTGCTTGAATATAATCTGGATATACAGTATTTTCATTTACCGTTTTTTGGGCAATAGCGTGATATAATATATCCCTATACTCTTCGGAACTATTGGGATGAATGATATCAAACACAGTCATTTGAGCAATTTCTGCTTCACTGTAGCCCAGAGTTTCTCGCCAAGCCCGATTTACATACAAAAAATGACCGTCCGCTCCAATACTTTGAATTAAGTCAGTAGCATTTTCAAATAAATCTCGTAGTTGTTCTTCGCTTTCCCGCAAAGCTATTTCCGCTTGCTTGCGTTTGATAAATTGACCGAGTTGGCTGCCGATGGTTGTCATTATCTGGAGCAACTCTTCATCAAAACACTGCACTTCGCGGCTGAATAAAATCATCACCCCCAACACAGACTTAGCCGAATTTTCAGGGTCGTAGTCGCCCAAAATTGGGAAAGCAAAAGCTCCGTGCAGTCCTTCTTCAGCAGCGATTTCGCGGCGCAGACAACTGTCGCTTTTTGTAACATCCGCAATCCACTGAGAGGAACCGCTCGCCCAAACGAGACCGGGCAATCCTTCGCCAAACGCACAAGTCATTTGTTCGGTAAATTCGGCAAATTTGGGGATAGAAACTGAGCGTTTTGTCCAACTGGCGACGCACCGAAGCAAATTGGGGTTGGAAACCCCAGTTATTCTTTTAGTTTCTGACAGCAGTTTTTCCCCAGATTCGGGCATCCAAAGTTCGGCAGTATCCCATCCCAAGCTGTCACAAATTACGGGGAGGATTGCTGCTATAGCTTTTTTGATTGTTTCGGATGCCGACAGGATGCGAGTGGTGACGTACTGAGTTATTTGTCGCTTGCGGGCGCGCTGTCTATCTGTGACATCGCGGCCGATGTACACGAAATCTTGAACGGCTGGCCAAGAGCCAGAAACGCCTTTAATGTCAGTCGAAATCGCCGTACAGGAAAACGAAACTGTGAGCTTTTCTCCGCTTTGGCCTCGGCAAATTACTTCGGTGTGAGTTTGAGATTGTTGACTATCCTCTTGACTGATTGCTTGCAAAGAGGAGCCAACAGCAGCAAGAGTGTCTATTGGCTGGCCTACTAATTCTGATTCGCTGTAACCAAACAAATCTTGAGCCGCTTGATTGACTTTTTTAATTTTTCCCGAGGCTGTTGTTACCAACAAAACTTCGGCCATTGAAGTAATAATTTTTTCAACATAATTATTAGTAGTGGCTAAGGTACTCAATAAAATATCCATTTCATTGGTAGCTTGCACTAGAGTTTGTTCTAAAGCCATCCTGTCGGTTACGTCTTCAAAAAATATAATTAATCTCTGATAATTATCGTCCTTGGTGAACTCGACGATATACATATCAAAATAAAGCCGCGATCCATTTGCTAATAGCCTCGTGATTGCTTTTAATTCAAAGTGTGGCAAACGTCTTTCAAAAATATTGATTAAAATTTCTTCAGTTCCCACTAATTCGGGAAAGGGAAGGCGGACATCGTTGCCGGCGGCTACTTCCTCGGGACAGTCGCCAAACCGCTGCACTTTGATAGAGGTTTCTTGGATTAAAAAGTCTTTATCCAGTGCTAGATACTCCAAGTGGGGGGGAACTAACAGCTTTTTTAACAGGGTTTTCATGTTGAATTTTTAGTAGTGAATGCGCTCTCTGTAGCGCATTATCTGAAATTAATCTATTTATCTGTGTTGGTAAAATGGAATTTTGACTATAAAGGTAGTGCCTAACCCTGTCTCGCTGAAAAATTCGATTTGACCTCCGTGCAAGTCTACACACTGCTTGACTATGGATAAACCCAGTCCTGTACCGGGTATTTTTCCGACATTTTTGGCTCGATAATAAGATTCAAACAGTTGTTCTTGGTCTTCTAGAGGAATGCCAATGCCTGCGTCTTTAATTTTAAATATAACTTCTTCATTATTCTGACAATTTAATTCAAAATAAATATGGCTATCGAGGGGCGAATATTTTATAGCATTTGACAGCAAATTTGTCAATATGTGGCGCAGCAATTTTGCATCGAGTGCGGGCAAGTTTTGCGTTTCCTGCGACTCGTTATCATTTGTGGTCGCGGGCGTGACTAATTCTTGATAACTAAAGTTAATTGTATGATTTTTTCCATAACTAATTTTAATTGATTCTACTAACTCGCTGCAAAATTTTTTTAAGTCAACTGGTGCGGGATAAAATTCGAGTTTTCCGGCTTCAGCGCTGCTGAGCAACCGCACGTCATCTAATAGCTGAGCCATTTGTTGAGATGCTGATTTAACGTGTTGCAGGTATTTTTGTTTTTCCGCGTGGGTGATTTCGTCGCCGAAGTCTTGGAGGATTTTAGTAGCAAATAATACTGTACTTAGAGGATTGCCGAATTCGTGAGCAATCATCGAGAAAAAACGAGATTTTACCTGTCTGAGTTCTTGCTCTTTTGCCAAAGAGCCGCGAATTTCTATTTCTTTTTGTTTGCGTTCCGTGATGTCCCTGCCTATATAAATGAAATCGTAAAGTCCCTCTAATTCTGTCTGAATTGGCGAACAGGAAAATTCTACCCAAATTTCTTCTCCTGCTTTAGTAGTGCCGACTATTTCTAGTTCTCTACGCAGCTCGTTCTGAGACAAAATATAGCGGTGGCGAGCTTGGCAAATCAATGTTTCTTCGAGTAATATTAAAGACAGGGGGTTGCCGAGCAATTCTGCTTCGCTATACCCAAATAACCATTGGGCCGATTGATTGATTGTTTTGATAGTTCCTAATGTTGTTGTCACCAACAAAGCATCGCCCATCGAACGAATAACTTTATCTATATAATCTTTAGAAGCGGCTAAGGCGCTCACCAAAAGATTAGCTTCATTGGCCCTCTGAATCAACGATTGCTTCATCACCATCTTTTCGGTGGTATCTTCAATCAAAATTAGCAATTTATTTGGCACATCTTGTTGTTCGTCTTCATGTTTGATAGCCAACATATCAAAGTATAAAGGGCGGTTGTGGTCGGCAAACCGAGCGATACCTTTGACTTCAAAACCCGGTAGCCGTCCCATAATGATAGACATGAGGATATTTTCAATGCCAATCAGTTCGGGAAAACTCATGCGAGCATCTGCACCGGGTATCGCGTCGCTCGGAGTATCGGCATAATGCTGCACTTTGGCGGAGGTTTCCTGAATGATGAAATGGTGATTTACTACAAAATACTCTATTTGTCGCGGGTTCAATAACTTTTTTAAAAGGGGGTTCATACTGCTTCTATCATTGTGTAAGCTAGTTTATAAAAAATTTCGTCCACGTCTTTGCCTGTTTTAGCAGATGTCGTGTAAACTGCTATTACTTTGTCTTGACATATCGCATGGGACATTTCCACTAGCAGTGCCAATTTTTCCTCGTCAATCAAGTCTACTTTGTTCAAAGCGACGATTATTGACCCTTTAGGATTGACGGCAGAAAAAAGCTGAATGTGTTCGGAGATTCGCTCAACTGTTTCGGAGCGGCTGACATCGGCAACGATTAAAACGCCGCTAGCTCCCTGCAAGTAAGTCGGTGCTATTCCTTTGAATTTTGTATGTCCTTCTAAGTCCCAAATCAGCAACTTTGCAGTCACGTTTTCCCGCTGTTTTACCCCTTCTAATTCTACGATTTTGCTGGAAATTTTTACTCCCACAGTGGAGAGGTACTGGTCGCTGAATTGCTGATCGACAAAACGGCGGATCAGGCTGGTTTTGCCCACGCCAAAATCGCCAATCATGCACATTTTTTTAGATATAGGAACTGACATAATTATTTACTGTTTATGGCCTTAGTTATTGGTTCAAATACCACGCATCTGCTTAAAAGTCGTGGTTGATTGGGTTCCACGTCGGCAGGAGGATTGGGGATGCCAACCGTTTGGAGGCGCTTCGGGTTAGCACCTTGCCGCACTAAAACATCTCGCACGGCTGCGGCACGCCTGAGCGACAACAGTTGATTTGTAGCAAGTTCTCCACTTCGATCGCTGTGCCCAATTATCTTAATCTGTTTTTGAGGATATTGATCCATGAAATTTTTGACACTGGCGATGATTTCTTCATCTGTTGAGTCTAATTTTGTCGTTCCTTGCTCGAAGTAGATGCGGGTTGTAATTTTCAGCGGCTCTAATTTAACGGTACTGATGACCGACTGAACACCGGGAATTTGCTTCAGGGACTGAGCTATTTTCTGTGCGTCTGCACTGTCTCTAACTCGCCCCTCTACTGTAAGTTTGCGATCGCCATACCGAGTAGAAATAGAAACGCCCTCTCTCTGGTTCAAAACAGCGGTGATCCGCTGCACCTCGGCTGCCGTCAAAACTGGATCTGGGGGGACATCTACAGCTATAATTCTATTATCTAATTGCAATTTCGGTGCAGTTGATGCGGCTATTTTTTCTGCTTGTGCCCGCAATTCTTGATTTGGCAACTTTCCTGTTAGCTTTAAAGTTTTGCCATCAACTGCAACATCTAAGCGGTAAACTGCTAATTCGGGAGTCGAGGCTAAAGCGGCGACGGCATTTGCTTCGAGGCGGCGCTCAACACTGCTGCGGTACTGATAAATTCCCCAAGGTACTAAGATTAAGCTTAGGGCGGCTAAACCAATACCCGCTAGGGCGATCGGGGGTTTGGTTGATTTTTCCGTTTGTAGCGGGTCGAATAAAGTTTTTATACACGGGTGCAGCGACTCCGGTATAGTACCCGGATCGCCGTTAAACTCGTGAATTACTTTACCATAATTAAGGATGAGATTACTAACGGTTTCTCGTATTTTCTTGATGAAAGAGTCTGGCGGTTCTCCTTTAATCACGGCTGCCATGTAGCAATATCCCGCTACTTCTAACATAATCTTGGAGTCGCCGTATTCAATTTGATTTAGTTCGGAAACTTCTCCGGGCCGAACGATACAGTCGTTAACAAAGCTGCGAATAGCTGTGAGCATTCCGGCTACCATTTCTGATTCTAACTGGTAGCTTTCTGAGTTTTGAACTTCGGAAATGATCAACCCAGATGCTTTGTGAATTAAGAAGGCTGCTTGGACGGTAAAGGGTACTGATTCTTTGAGGATTAATTCCGCTTCGGAGACTCCTTGTACTTTGGAGCGAATTTTTCGCTGAAATCCTTCGACGCTGATGGCATTGGACACTTTTTCATTGATTGTCTTGATAGCTTCTGCCATGTATCGGGAAATTGTACTGCCAATTACGGGATAGAGCGCATCCACCATAGAGTCGCGTTCGAGTTTTATTTGGGCTGTAATTGCTTTGCCCATTTCCGGGGCGATCGCCTGGGCGATCGACTCTTGGTCGAGGCGAATTTGCTCTTTGATTGCCAGACCGATTTCTGGGGCGATCGCGTTAGCAATTTCCGCTGGCGAATTCACTATTTGTTGAGCAAGTGCGTCGGGAAGCAGCTCAGCTATTGCCGCACTCATTGCTGACTTGTTTTCGTGAGTTTTTGCCCTAATCACTTCGTCAATAATGGGGACGATCGCGTTGACAACTTCTTCTCTGGAATCGGCAATTTTGCGGCTGAGAATTTCTGCGATCCAAGGAAGCATCAACTCAATCAACTCTTGGGGCTCGTAGATTTGGTTCTCCAGCTTTCCTAATTTATCGTCGATTGTGGCCATCAGGTGGCGCACCCCCGGCAAATCGTTTTCTGCCAGCAGACTTTTCACTTGCTCGATATCCGACATTTTTGAGCCGAACATCAGATTTTGCAGCCTTTCCATCGCGCTGTCGGCTTCATTTAAGTCCTGTTTAATTTGCCCTAATATTTCTGTCGGCTGTTCTCGTAAGTTGGGAATTGCTAGATCCGAAGCCACCGCAGCATCTAAATATCCAGTTTCTGGTGGCTCTGAGACTGTGGAAACTATGGGATTATCGGGAATTTCCGAGGGTTTTGACTCGGTTTCGGAAGCGGAAACATCCTGTAAATGCCGATCGATACCGTGGGATTCTTGAGCCTGTACTTCCTGTAGAGAATCTTTTATTGTCAAGTTAGACAATTCTTCGACAGGCTGTGATTTGTCCTCCAAATCCGGCTGAGCGATCGCTGAAACATCTATAGTTTTAGCTGAGGAATAGTCTTTTTCCAGTTCTGAAGTGTTGAGTTTGTGAGTAGCGAATAGCAAACTTTTGAACTCGTCTGCAACAGGCGGGGAATCGCCCGACTTCGGTTTGCGATCGCCACTTTCGGGTACAATCGCTGGAACTTCCTCTTGCTTTTCTGAGGAAATACCTAACAAATCCATCAACCCGCCGAGGGCCCCAGCTTGATTATTTTCGCCACTGCTGTCATCTTCGGGCTCTGCATTTTGCTGGTTGGAACCTGCAATAATTTTGAGATCGACTAACAGATTCAGCAAGGGTTCTAGCTGGGTTGCTGCATCGGCAGCAGACTCGTCAGGTTTAGAAACAAAACCCTCTAACTCATTTTCGTCAGCCGGATTTTCTTTCGGTAAAGCCATGCGTTATTATCCGTTATGGTGGCGCTCCGGCAACAGAAATTCGTTATTTAACTTATTATCAGCAACGCCTTTAAGTTCGGGCACAAATTCTGTTCCTTTGAGCCTCATGCCGAGTTCAAACAGAATTTCTGCCATGTCATCTCTGGAAACTTTAACATCTCTGAGCATAGAAAAGCGGCGATCTAGCTCTTCAAAAACCTGTGTTTTCAAAGTGCGGGTTTCTTCAGATAGTCGATCTCTGGTTTGGGAGAGTTCGTTGCGAAGCGAACTGGTTTGATTGTCGATAGCTTCGTCGAGGGCTTCCACGCTGCTGGAGAATTTGCGGTTAACGCGATCGACTTGCTGGCGGATGTCTGCGCTTTCTTCTTGGGTGTTTGAGGTGAGCGATTTAACTTTTTTTTCTAAGGAATCAACCGCCGCCTTCATTTCTCCAGAAAGAACTGTTTTTACTTGTTCGATGCGAGTTTGCATATCTTGCTGCATCATCGACAAGTCGGAATCTATTTTATCGAAGCGATTATCGTATTCTCTAAGCTGCGCTCCAAAAATTATATCGCGAATCTGGTCGATATTTCCCAGCCGTTCGCGCATTTCTTCTTTAGTTATTTCGGCCATGCTTGTACCTAGAATCTCCGCAGATTGTGAGTTTAAGAACTGTGCTAGTGATTTACGACATTTGTTGGCGGCACTAGCTTTTTTGAGTGGGCGGGCTTTTATTGTTTGAACTCTCACCCCTGCGTCGGGGATGGGATATTTTAGAGTTTTGACTCTAAATATCCTGAGATTCAAATTCTTGAGCCAGGTCTTGTCACCAAAAATGGCGGTTGGCTATCCTTGGCTTGCAGCAAGCTCAGAGAAGCGTAGATTTGCTGCTATACAGGACAGCGGGGTAGGTTTTAATGTCTTGTACGGACATCTTCAATGATATCGCATCTTGACAGTGCCTCATACCACAGCGCTTGATCCCCGGCAAAAGGCGGGGGGCGCACTCCGCGTCTAATTATATATAAGATATAACTCAAAAGCTGCACCGATCGCTCGCCGATCGGCTCCGACGGATGTTTCCTCTCAACAGAAAGCACTTATACAGTCGAACTCGGCCCCTCTTTCCCTCTTTCCAAAAAAGCGTAGGGCCCGATCGACAGCGACCAGACCCAATAATATGAGAACTTTGTTTTTTCTAACAAACGAGATGTGTTTCCGGTTGAGAACTTTTACTTACTAGGGTGTACAACTTGTGCAGCTTTACTTTTAATCCGCCGCTACAACTAAGTCTCACTCGACTGCGGTTTGGCTTGACTGCTCGATCGGCAGTTCGCCACTATTCCAAGTTGTGTTCGGTTAATTTCTGCTGCGCCTCGGAATCTAGACCGGAGACACCATGCCTATATCCTCGAATTTTCTTTCTAAATATAGCGACCTCCTTTCTCTTTCTGTCCCGGTGTCTATTATTAAGTTAGCATGGCCTTTCGGAGGAGTAAAGCACTATTTGCAAAACTTGATAGGTCTTTACATTACTAAGTATAATGATATAAATATCCACATAGATGTAAGTTCTATTATTGCTACATCTTTACATACTTAACAGTTCTTGTCATGTCTATTTCTCCTAAGTTTCTCAGTGGCAGCCAAATCCGCCAAACATTCCTCGACTTTTATGCCCAGCGGGGACATAAGATGTTGCCGAGTGCTTCTTTGGTGCCCGAAGATCCGACGGTGTTGCTGACGATCGCCGGAATGCTACAATTCAAGCCGATATTTCTCGGACAGCGCACCGCCGAATCACCGCGCGCCACGACTTCTCAAAAGTGCATCCGCACCAACGACATCGAAAACGTCGGCCGCACCGCCCGCCACCACACGTTTTTTGAAATGTTGGGTAACTTCAGTTTCGGGGATTATTTCAAGAAACAGGCGATCGCCTGGGCGTGGGAACTTTCCACGGAAGTTTTCGGTTTACCAGCGTCGAATTTGGTTGTTAGCGTTTTCCGAGAAGATGACGAAGCTTTTGCGATTTGGCGCGATGAAATTGGCATTCCGGGCGATCGGATTCAGCGCATGGGAGAAGATGACAATTTCTGGCAATCCGGCCCGACTGGCCCCTGCGGCCCGTGTTCGGAGATTTACTATGATTTTCACCCAGAGAGAGGCGACAATATTGACCTCGAAGATGATACCAGGTTTATTGAATTCTACAACCTGGTTTTCATGCAGTACAATAAGGATGCAGAGGGCAATTTAACACCGCTGCAAAATCAAAATATTGATACTGGCTTGGGACTGGAACGGATGGCGCAAATCCTCCAGAAAGTCCCCAATAATTACGAAACAGATTTGATTTTTCCGATCGTTCAATCGGCGGCGGAACTGGCCGGAATTGATTACCACAATAGCGATGATAAAGTCAAGGTTTCGCTGAAAGTAATTGGCGATCACATTCGGGCTGTGGTGCACATGATTGCGGACGAAATTCGCGCGTCGAATGTCGGCCGGGGTTACATTTTGCGGCGGTTGATTCGCCGGGTGGTGCGCCACGGGCGGCTGATTGGAATTCAGGGCGAATTTACGGTGCGGGTGGCTGAAAGTGCGATCGCCCTTTCGGAAGCTGCTTATCCGAACGTGCGGCGGCGGGAAGCTCAAATTAAGGCGGAATTGGCAAGGGAAGAGGCGCAGTTTCTCAAGACTTTGGAACGCGGAGAGAAGCTTCTGGAGGAAATTGTCGATCGCACAAAACAGCAAGCAAACCAACAAATCAGCGGTCAAGATGCTTTCACTCTTTACGATACCTACGGTTTCCCCTTAGAACTGACTCAAGAAATTGCTGAGGAACAGGGAATATCTGTGGATTTGGAGGGCTTTGAAGCAGCGATGAAGGAACAGCAAACTCGCGCTAAAGATGCTCGCCAAACAATCGATTTAACCGTGCAGGGTTCTTTGGATAAGTTGGCTGAAACTATCCAAGGAACTGAGTTTGTCGGTTATGCTGAATTGTCGAGTTTAGCTGAGGTGGAAGTTATCTTGGTTGAGGGTAAATCTGTCGAGGAAGCAGCCGCCGGTACTGAGGTACAAGTTGTTTTGAACCAAACGCCGTTTTATGCTGAATCCGGCGGACAAATTGGGGATAAAGGTTATTTGAACGGCAGCATTCAGGGAGAGAATGGAGAGGGTTTGTTGGTAAGAGTTGATGATGTGAAGAAGGAATCGGATTTCTTCGTGCATTTCGGCTTTGTGGAACGGGGAACGCTGAGACTTGGCGATAGTATTACTGCGAAAATTGACAATAGCGGTCGCCGCCGAATTCAGGCTAACCACACAGCAACTCACTTATTACAATCAGCTTTGCGAAAAATTGTGGACGATTCGATTTCGCAAGCTGGTTCGCTGGTATCGTCTGAGAGATTGCGGTTTGATTTCAATTCTCCGCGCGCTGTCACAGCAGAAGAGTTGCAGAAAATTGAGGATTTAATTAATAGTTGGATTGCTGAAGCGCACGCTGCGGAAGTTGCAGAAATGCCGATCGCCCTTGCGAGAGAAAAAGGCGCGACTGCGATGTTTGGCGAGAAGTACGGCGATGTGGTGCGGGTTATCGATTTTCCCGGCGTTTCGATGGAATTGTGCGGCGGAACTCACGTCAGCAATACCGCAGAAATCGGGCTGTTTAAGATTGTTTCCGAAGCGGGGGTAGCGGCGGGAACTCGCAGGATTGAAGCGGTTTCCGGTCAAGCTGTTTTGGACTATTTGAATGTGCGCGATAAGGTGGTGCGCGATTTGGGCGATCGATTTAAGGCGAAGCCTGAAGAATTGCCGAACCGGATTACTAATTTGCAGAATGAGTTGAAGGATACTCAGAAACATTTGGCTGCTGTGAAGTCGGAATTGGCGATCGCGAAATCCGACCAGTTGCTGAGTGCGGCTGAGGATCTCGGCGAATTCAAAATCATTGTAGCTCAATTGGGAGATGTGGATACAGAAGCGCTGAAAACTGCGGCGGAAAGATTGCAGCAAAAGTTAGGAAATGCTGCGGTTGTTTTGGCATCAATTCCTGAACCGGATAAGGTAAGTTTGGTGGCTGCTTTTAGTCCTGAAGTCAATAAGAAAGGATTGCAAGCTGGCAAGTTTATCGGGGGAATTGCTCAAATTTGCGGCGGAAAAGGCGGCGGGCGGCCTAATTTGGCGCAAGCTGGGGGACGCGATGCAAGTAAGTTGCAGGAAGCGTTGGAAAGTGCTCGCAATCTGTTAGTTGAAGGGTTGGGTTAGTCTGGGTTTTCTGTAGGAAATAAAAACTCTTTGTATCTCTCGTTTATCGCCGAGTCTCGATCCCCCTAAATCCCCCTTAAGAAGGGGGACTTTGATCGGAATCTTGTCCCCCCCTTCTTTAAGGGGGGCTAGGGGGATCGGGGCCTAATCGTCAGTTCGATCGCTTCCGTCTGCCTGCCTCTCCGCAGGCTGCTACCGCATATTTTGGCCCTTACATTTGCGTTTATCCGAGTCCATCCGCCAATATCTGCGGTTAAAAACTCCCTTGATTTCCCACCACAAAAAATGTACAATTATCCAAATATGGCTAGTAAAAAATGAACGAAGAACGCCACCAAGCCTATCTCACCCTGATTCAATCTCTCCTCACCTGGGACACCGACGAACAAACCGCCATCCTGCAAGCCAATCTCGAATTATTAGACGATGATTTTGCCCGATATCTGCGAGAGTGGGCAACTCCAACTCTGGAAAACTTGGATGCAGACCAAGCATACAATCATGCTTGTATTTTATACAATTTAAATCTAAGTTTTTCAAGTCTTCAGCAAGGCAGTCGGGCAAGCAACATAGAGATTGCGATTGCTTGTTTGGATATAGGATTAACTATTTTTACTCGCGAAGGTGACTCACAAAAGTGGGCAATGTTTCAAAATAGTATAGGTATTAAATATAGTTACAGAATCAAGGGAGAACGGGGTGAGAATCTCGAAAGGGCGATCGCATTTTATGAAGCTGCTTTACAAGTTCGTACCCGCGATGCTTTTCCCCAAGATTGGGCGATGAGTCACAATAATTTGGCTGCTGCTTACAAAGATAGAATCAAGGGAGAACGGGGTGAGAATATCGAAAGGGCGATCGCATTTTATGAAGCAGCTTTACAAGTTTACACCCGCGATGCTTTTCCCCAAGATTGGGCGACGACTCACAATAATTTGGCAAATGCTTACAAAGATAGAATCAAGGGAGAACGGGGTGAGAATATCGAAAGGGCGATCGCACTTTATGAAGCAGCTTTACAAGTTTACACCCGCGATGCTTTTCCCCAACAATGGGCGATGACTCAAAATAATTTGGGAGAAGCTTACAGAAATAGAATCAAAGGTGAACGGGGTGAGAATATCGAAAGGGCGATCGCATTTTATGCAGCAGCTAGTGAAGTTTACACCCGCCCTGCTTTCCCGCAACAATGGGCGATGACTCACAATAATTTGGCAAATGCTTACAAAGATAGAATCAAAGGAGAACGGGGTGAGAATATCGAAAAGGCGATCCAAGTTTTTAAAGCATCTTTACAAGTTTGCACTCCCACCGCTTTGCCAATTGACTGTCTGAAAACAGGCCGAAATCTAGGCAATTTAGGATTTGCAGAAAGTTTGTGGGAAACAGCCATATTCGGCTACGAAAAAGCCATTGAAGCAGTCGAACAAAGCCGCGAGTGGATAACATCCGACAAACGCAAACGAGAAATCATCGAACAAAATCTCAACATCTACGAAAAAATGATGCAATCCTGCATCAATCACCAACAATATGACAAAGCCCTGCAAACAATTGAACGCAGCAAATCCCGCTACCTAGTCGAACTCTTCACCAACAGCGAAATCTACCCCAAAACAGCCACCGACACCGAGAAACAGCAACTCCAAAACCTGCGCCGCCAAATCGGCGCCTCCCAACAATTCCTAGAAACAGAAACCCCATCTCCTCCCCCTCTTTCTCCCCCCCTTACCAACGGGGGACTGGGGGGGGTTCCCGAAGACTCTCCCTCACAACGCACAACCCAAACCCGCAGCCTCAGCCCCGAATATTTCCAACAACAAAAAGCCAAATTAGAAACAACATCACAGCAACTAACACAACTGCTGGAACAAATAAAACAGCGAGAACCAGAATTCTCCCTAACTCAAAAAGTCGAACCCATCGACATCACCAAATTCCAACAAACCTTAGACACCGAAACAGCAATCATAGAATGGTACATCGGCAATAACTCCAACTCCGATGATAGCTGGGGCGGATCAGCCTTCATCATCACCCGCGACAGCATAAAACCACTCACATATAGCACAACCGAAATAGCCGACTTAGAAACCTGGAAAAACAACTATCTCGACGAATACCGCAACAAAAACACCAACACAACCTGGCAAAAAACCCTATCCCAAAAACTCCAAAAACTCTCAGAAATCCTGCGACTAAACGAGATAATCGCCCACATCCCCCCCAACTGCAAACAACTAATCCTAGTACCCCACCGCTACCTGCACCTATTCCCCCTCCACGCCCTACAATTCACCTCAGAAACCCGATTTAAACAAAAAACCAACTTTCGCGGCTACCTCCTCGACAGCTTCCCCGCAGGCGTGAAATACGCCCCCAGCTTGCAACTGCTGGAACTCGTAAAAAATCGCATCACCACCAGAAACTCCCCCCCACCAAATCAGCAACAACTATTCGCCCTCCAGAATCCCACCGAAGACTTATTCAACGCCGACATGGAAGTAGAAACCATCAAAACCAGATTCAATCCGCATCAAATTTTACTCAAAAAACAAGCCACAAAAACCGCCCTCAACGAAAACCGAGAAAACCTCTCAAACGCCAACTACCTGCACTTTTCCTGTCACGGCGTATTCAACTTTGACAATCCGCTGCTGTCATCCCTAGTCTTAGCCGATTCCCTGGAACCATTACCCCCCAAATCCGTAGGGGCGGTGCCCCCGTGCCCGCCCGAACCCCCGCCCCCAGAGTCAAATCATCCCGCTGAAAAACAGCGCTATGTCACCCTACGCAGCGGCAGAAAAGCCATCCCAGAAAAATGCCTCACCCTGCGAGAAATCTTTGCCGAATTGCAGTTACCGCAGTGCAGTCTCGTCACACTTTCCGCCTGCGAAACCGGGTTAACCACCTCAACCGCAATGACCGATGAATACATTGGTTTACCCAGCGGTTTTTTGTATGCGGGTAGCATGAATGTTGTCAGCAGTCTGTGGGCTGTCGATGATTTTGCCACCGCAATTTTAATGATTAAATTTTATCAGGAATTGCCGGAGGCAGATTCAGTAGCCATCGCTTTGAATACGGCGCAAAACTGGATGCGCGGAGTGAGTATGGAGGATTTGCGAGTTTGGGTAAGATTGTTAAATTTAGATAAAAAATCTAGAGAAAGTGTGGAATTGTGGTTAGTGTGTTCGAGTGAGGAACAGCCGTTCCGCGATCCGAAATATTGGGCAGCATTCTGTGCGACGGGATATTAAGTTAGGTGTGCCATCATGATTTTGTAGGGGCGGGTTTTACAAACAATATATAACGATGACCAACAATCTAGATAAACCCGCCTCCCACCACCAATAACCCAAATCAACCTGAAATTTGCATCGAATGTTAAAATGTAGATGATGATTTTTCGTTTGGTGGGGGCGGGTTTGAAAGATTGTCGATTTCAGGCAATTATTGTTGGTGAAGCCCGCCCCTACAAAATTATATTTTTAAATCCCCGGAGTAATTACAATGGAACCAGACAAAGTTATCACTATCTTTCTCAAATGGCTGCACGAAAATCCGAGTATCTTCCTGCCGACAGCATGGAAAAAATTACCCCAATTAGAGGAAGAGATAGCAGAATCCGCAGATGATGAATTGTTTCCCATTGCTTTTACTATCAGCAAGTGGTGTGGCAAGAATGGATTGGGAGAACAATTAAGAGATTGTCTGCGAAAAGATTTCGACGATGCGGGCGAACCCACCCCAAGTACAACACGGCCACTAATCAATATCACTCAAACTCTGCGTACAAGCATTGAAGATAGCTACAAAAAACTTCAAGAAATCGCAGCAAATAATCAATCAGAAACCAGCAATGACTCAAAGTAGCAAAATCTATGCCCCCAACGTCTATTTATTTGCTTTTCACCTCTGCAACGCCATAGAATCAGAGTTTAATTCCCCTGTGGAATCCGCCAGTCTGTGGCAGAAGTGCGATGAGATTTTGCAAACTAAATTAGCAGTCAGTACAAAATTTAATGACAGCTATTTGCACAAAAAAGAGGAACCTGTCGGCTTCCGAGTTAACCTGATTAATAAACAATTTGTTGGCAACCGCAATTCTCTACCCTTTGATAAGGAGATTTCGGTTGAAAATCAGCAAATTCCTGTCAAGGGCTTTGCCCAACCGCTGCGAATTGAGGACAGCTATGCCCTGGGTTTAAAAATTTTTGTTCCCGAAAAAGTTAACGGCATTAAAACACCTGCTGTCGATGTTAGCATCTTCAAGGAATTTAATCCCGATAACTGCTTGATGCCGGATTTTGTGCAGAGTTATTTCGGGCAAACTCTGCTGCTTACAGCTTGGCTGAGTGTAGAACAAAATCAGGCGGCGCGGGCAGATTCGCAGTTTCTCCAAGCTTTAGGCAAACAGTGTCTGGAAAAGTTGATTTCTGGTCAAAATCTGCCGGATTTTTACCGTCAAGGCGAATTGTTCGGCAGTCCGATTTTGGAGTATGGTAATCCGAGTCAGCCCGATAGTTACTGTCACGTTATTATCTGGTTTTTCAACAGTTCCGCAACTGATGAAATCTGGGATGAGACGCGGTACAGCGATTTTATGGATTTGTTTTTGTACCGAAATAAGATTCTTCGCGCTTATCACGACAGCCGCAAGCTTTACGCCGTGACTCGCGAGGAATACAAACAAATTGAACTGGATATTGACAATACTTTTAAGTATTTGCAGCGAGATAAAGCTCAGCAGAGGCCATCGAAAGGTGCGGGTTTAAAGGAGGAGGAATTAAAATATCTGGAAACTCAGATGATTGAGATGCCGCCTCGGGCTGTGAAGTATGCCCGAATGCTGATTGATTTGGAGTTTCGCCAAAATACGATCGCCATTAACGCCCAAAATTACCAAGATAAATTAAATCAAATAAGTCTTGACATCAAAGCAGCTAAAAAGTACAATGATAGTGATGCCGATTTAAGTTTCCTCGCAACATTCAGCAAAGAAACTTGCCCGCAGTTTCAAAGGCAGATTCAAGCAGATTTAGGCTATTTCAAACACGGTTCGGGCTTGCTAGACCAAGCAACCGAGGCAATTAGAGCTATTGTGGCGATCGAAGAAGCTTATCGGGATGCGAAACTAGAGGTAACGATTCAAGCTGTCGGCTTTGGTTTGGGAGTAGCCGGAGTGGTGGCTGGAAGTGCTCCTTATTTAATTAAACAAGACCCGCCGAATCAAATGGTTGCTTTGCCTTTGCTGAAGGTGGGAATTAATTCTTTTGCCTTCGTATTGTTGATTAGTATCGGTGCCGGGGCTCTAGTTTGGGGTGGGGTTTTGTTACTGGCCAATGGCAAGAATCTACTAGGTAAGTTCAAGAATCTACTAAATAGAAATAAACAGTTGCCCCCCCAATAATCTCGGTTCCGGGCGGGCAAATCACCCGCCCCAGAAAAAGATTAGCCTTAATATTGAGGTACAGATGGGTCTACTTCTTCACTCCAAGCAGTAATTCCGCCCTTAACATTAATCCCCTCAATTCCAGCTTCCTTCAAAATCCCCAAAGCCTTCGCAGAGCGCCCGCCCATTTTGCAGTGTGCAATCAAGCGGTGTCCGTTCAACAATTCCTTGACCTTGGCGACACCTTCGCCGTGTTCGATATCCGGCAAAGGAACCAAAACCGACCCAGGAATTTGAGCAATTTGATACTCGTTGGGATTGCGAACATCTAACAATACAAAATCCTTCGCACCGCTGTCGATTAACTCCTTAAGTTCTGCGACAGTCATCTCAGAAATTTGCTGTTGTTCTTGCGCTTCCTGCGCTTTAGCTTGAGGAATGCCGCAGAATTGTTCGTAATCGATTAACTTTTCAATTACCGGACGCACTGGATTAGGCCGCAGTTTCAATTGCCGGAACGTCATATCTAAGGCATTGTAAAGCAACAGTCTGCCGCTCAAAGTTGTGCCTTGACCCAAGATAATTTTGATAGCTTCCGTTGCTTGGATAGAACCAACAACTCCGCACAAAACGCCTAAAACGCCGCCTTCGGCACAAGAAGGAACCATCCCAGGAGGCGGGGGTTCCGGGTACAAATCGCGGTAATTCGGGCCGCCTTCGTAGTTGAAAACTGTTGCTTGCCCTTCAAATCGGAAGATGGAACCGTAGACGTTGGGCTTGTTTAAAAGCACGCAAACGTCGTTCATCAAATAGCGAGTCGGGAAGTTGTCCGTGCCGTCGATAATGATATCGTAAGGAGTGGCAATGTCGATCGCATTTTCGGAACTAACGCGAGTTTCGTACAAATCAACTTGACAAAAAGGATTAATTTCTAAAATCCGATTTTTAGCCGACTCAATCTTCGGTTTCCCAACCCAAGAAGTGCCGTGAATTACTTGCCGCTGCAAATTGGAATGGTCAACAATATCAAAGTCTACAATCCCAATGCGGCCAACACCGGCGGCTGCTAAATAAAGCAGCAGCGGCGAACCGAGGCCTCCCGTACCGATGCAGAGCACGCTGGCAGCTTTGAGACGCTTTTGCCCATCCAATCCAACTTCTGGCAGGATCAGGTGGCGAGAGTAGCGTTCGTATTCTTGTTTGTTGAGCTGGATCTCGTCCAGATTAGGATTTAGCATGATATTGTGTGTAGCGCAGATTTTGAATTACATCCTATCTGAATCTTTCGCATTTTTACCTGTTTGTTATTTTTACTAATTATTTCTTAATCTCAGTCGGTTCCACTAGGCGAATTTCCTCTGCTTGAAAGTTCCCCTCTCCGTCAAGACTCCAACTGCGGATGTCTTCTGAACAGCCTTGTCTGACGGAGACAATAATATAAGAGTATTGGGCCCAGGCCAATGTCCGATCGCACTCTGAGGGCACTGCGGGACAATCCGTGTGAGAATGATATATACCGATAATATCCAGAGTGCGATCACGCCCATGCTTCATCGCCCGCAACATATCTTCGGGCTTTATAGCATATCTTCGTGTTTCTGTCAATCCTTTTTGTTCCGGCCAATTCTCCTCAGCTTCCACACTCCAAGCATTGTCAGTCGGCCAAACTTCTACCACAGTTTTAACATCGCCAGTAACTCGACCGAGCAACAAACCGCAGCATTCTTCAGGATAAGCGCTTTCGGCGTGGGTGCGGATGGATAAAATTTGAGAGTCGGAAAGTGCGATCGGCTGCATAGGATTTTATTGTAGATTTTATTGTAGTTTTTTTTTTAAAGTGCGATCGGGCTTTTTTTTAAACGAACCGCGAAGACGCAAAGGACACGTTCGGCGAAGCCGTTCCCGAAGGGTAGGAAGACAAGAGAAGGCAAGAGAAAGAACTCAAAAAAGTAACATAATTAATTACCTCACTTACAGATCTAAACGTTAGATTTTTCCAATATTTCTCACTCCTTTTCTCTGTGTCCTCTGCGCCCTCTGCGGTTCGCAAAAAAAGTGAATGTAGGGTGCGCTATTGGCGCGCACCTTATCCCTTAGTTAATGTAGCTATCTAGCCCTCAATTGAAATCAAGAGGGAGTTTGCTGCAACTCAGGGCGTTCCTCTGGAACGATCGCACCTTCGACAGGACACACCTGCAAACAAATACCGCAGTCAATACAGGTATCAAAATCAATCCAAAACCAATCAGTACCCTTGACATTTTTGCCGGGGCCGGGGTGAATGCAAGCAACCGGACAAGCACCGACGCAATCAGCAATTCCCTCGCAAATATTCGTAACAATAGTGTGTGCCATAGTGTTCTCTCAAAAGATTTTACTTAGAGCGGGAATTAGCAATTAGTAATTGGCAAAACCTGATCTCACTCAGCAGGATACATAATATCATATCTGGTGATTTTTAACCAATTACCAACTACTAATTACCACTTACCAATTCGCCTAATTTACCGTTTCAATTGTTGGCAATCCTTCGGCATTTACCCAAGCAATTTGAGTAATTCGTCGATCGCGCGCGTATTCCCGCGCCGCCTCCTCCGTCTCCCGACTCTCCAAATCTATTTCTACCCGAACTAGGTGAGTAGACTCTCGGAGTTGGCGGGCATAATCAAAGGCCGCCGCCCCAGCTTCAGGAGTTAGAGGCACAACCAACCATTCGCTAGCTGGCGTCTCCGTGGGCAATTGCCCCTCGGTCAGCAAAACTTGGTGCAAATCTTCAATATTCAGACAAAACCCGATGCCGGGGGAATTTTGCCCTTGGGGGTCGAACAGTCCCAACAGTTGGTCGTAGCGTCCCCCTTGTCCTAAAACTCGCTGTCCTGTCTTGCTGCTGCTGACAACTTCAAACACAATTCCAGTGTAGTAGTCAAATGTTTGAATTAAACTCAAATCGAGGTGAATGTGGGATTTTAGATTGGGAATTTTTGACTGGCATTGGTGCAGCAATTCGATCGCCGATTTGAGATTATTTAACGCGGCTTGCTGCGGCAAATCTAAATCTAGTTTGGCAACAATTGGCAACACATCTTCTGGGCGGCCGCGCAAGTCAAATAATAGCAGTGCTCTTTCTCGCAATTCGGTTGACAGCGGCAAAGTTTCCAAGGCAATTCGATCGAGATTGGCGATCGCCCCCCGAACTTTTTGGCGCACGTTTGGCGGAAACGGTTCTAGCAATGTTGCTGTCAAGCCCGCTTCTCCCAAAACCAAATGCCACTCATCAATTTCCAAGCTCTGCAAGCACTCAGACAGCAGCAGCAGCACTTCCGCATCCGCAACCGTCCCCCCCGCGCCGAGGAGCTCTACCCCAGCTTGATAGAACTCCTGTTGCCCGCCTGAGCCAGTATCTGGGCCTTTGCGGAACACGTTAGCGTTGTAGTAGAGGCGCTGAGGCTGCCAGCGAGTCCCGGCCATCCGCATTGCAGCCGCGCGGGCGATGGATGCTGTCAATTCCGGCCGCAAACCAAGTTCTCCATCCTCGGCGTCTTGCAGTTGAATTAAGGTCGATCGGTCGATCGCGCCCCCAGCCATCAAAGTTTCCAGCCTTTCTAGAGTAGAGGTAATAATCCGGTGATAGCCCCAGCGGTGAAAAACCTGCTGTAAGCGCCGTTCGATCGAAATTTTTTGAGCAACGTCAAGGGGCAATAAATCTCTTGCGCCGGATGGGGGTTGGTGAACCATATCAATTTTAGATTTTAGACTTTAGATTTTAGATTGGGCTTAAAAGCTTAGGGCGTGTTCTCAAACCCAGAATTGCCTTAAATTGTAGGTTGGGTTCGTTCCACGGGCCCAACCTACCGAAGAGTTTGAAAACACGCCCTAGGCTTTAGGGGACGGTGTTAAAGTCGAACCAGGCAAGCTTAACATTCGACTTTAACAAATTAAGGTGTCACCAAGTATTGATTTTTTTACTCGATCTCACTCGACTGCTGTGCAGTTCACCACTTTCTCAATATCCAAGACTCACAACTCACAACTTCTCACTTCTTCTTGCCGCCAAACAAACTTGCAAAAAATCCTGGTTTATCATCACCTTTTTTGGCTTTGGCGGAAGCTTGTTCCAGCTTTTTCTTAACCTCCAAAGCCGTCGGTTCTTCAGGATTTGATGCCAAAGCTTTGTTCATCTCAAGTTTTGCCATTGTGGCTTGATTTTGTTCAAGGTAACACATTGCTAACATACCGTGGGTCTTGCTGTGTTTTGGATCGCGCTTCAGGCCTTCCCTCAACTCCAAACTTGCTTTAGCGTAATTTTTGCTGTCCATAAATCCTTGAGCTCGGCGGCAATAGGGTTCGGCCTGCGAGTCTGGACGCGGAGGTGGAGTTGGGGTTGGGGTTGGGGTTGGAGTTGGAGTTGGGGTTGGGGTTGCATCTTTTATTGGGGTTCCATCTTTTATGGATGAACCGGGTGCAACCGCACCACCACCCATGCGCTCTTTTCGCAGCAGGTAAACCATGTTGAGTTCGCTAATTTGATCGATCGCCTCTTGCGTTTCCTTAACTGATTCGTACTGCTTGAGAGCGAGTTTGCTAACTGCTGTTTTGTAAGCTTCTTCCCAATTTTGAGCGGTAGCTAACTGTTTGGCTGCTGCGCTTTCAATTTGCATTTTTGCCTGTTCTTTAACGACGCGCTTGCCGATGGCTGCTAATAGCAGGCTGTATTCTTTGCGATCGCTTTCCTTAGAGAATTTGTTGTAGGCAGGATTGACTACTTTTGACAAAAATTGGTTAGCCCAATCTTTATCGGCTTGGCTTTCAAAAGAGCAAGTATCCGAATGCAACCGGCGGGCGATTTTCATGTAGCGCTTGCGGATGTCGTTAAACTCGGCGTCTAAGGGAATTCCCAAAATTGCGTGCTGATCTGTAAAATCATACTTGAACAGCCCTTTTGTCATTTCAAAAGACATAACTTTTACTCTTCCTTTCCTGGCTTTTCACTATTCTTTAATGTAGCTTGAGTCAAGGGGTTGTGACCCCCGTACTACCCCCGATCTATTGCTCGGAGGCGCTACTTCCAAGAAGATAAGGGAGGAACTGCTAGCAGTGCGCTGCTGAGTTCGGCGTGTATTTTGCCGTTTGTGGCCAAAATCCGACCTGAGTTCATCTCAAAGCCACTACCGTCATAAGCTGTAATTTGACCTCCGGCTTCGGAGACGATGACTACACCGGCTGCTACGTCCCAAGGCGCGAGTCCCCGTTCCCAGTATCCGTCCGATCGCCCCATCGCGAGGTGTGCGAGGTCTAGGGATGCGGAACCGCTGCGCCGCACGCCTTGGGTGAGGTGGGTGAGATGACAGAATTCGGCATAATTATTGTCTGCTGTTTCGCGCCGATCGTATGCAAAGCCAGTGACTAGCAAGCTGGTTCTCAATTCTGGGATTTGGGAAACTTTGATCGGTGATCGGTTGCAGGTTGCTCCCAATCCTTTGCCTGCCCGAAATAATTCGTTATGAAAAGGGTCGTAAATTACTCCAATTTGTGGTATGCCGTCGATTAAAAGTCCGATCGACACGGCCCAAAAAGGATATTGGTGAGCATAATTGGTTGTGCCGTCCAAAGGGTCGATCGCCCACAGGTATTTGCTGCTAGCATCCCCTAATTTGCCGGATTCTTCGGCGAGGATGGCGTGGTCGGCTACGTGGCGGCCGAGAATTTCTAAGATAACCGCTTCAGAGGCTTTGTCGGCTTCTGTGACTAAATCGCCCGATCGACCTTTTTCTTGAATTTTTTCTAATTTTCCGCAGAAAGATTGCAGGACGGAACCGGCGGCTAGGGCTGCTTCGGTGGCTATTTCTAAGAAGTTTTGCAGTTGATTGTCAGTCATTTGTTAGTTGTTTTAGCAGAAGGCAGAAGGAAGAAGGAAGAAGGAAGAAGGAAGAAGGAAGAGGAAGTACGAACCGCGAAGACGCGTTAGCGAAGCGGCGCGTAAGCGCTAGGACACGAAGGAAGAGGGAAGAGGGAAGAGGGAAAAGGGAAGAATGAAATCATTGCTCATTAGTTGTTAGTTATAACTGAGGAGTTTTTAGTCATTGACTAATGACTAATGACTACTGACTACTGACTATTTCCGATTTTGCTGGCGAAATTCTGCGGGAGTTTGGCGCAAAGCTCGTTCTGGATTCCACAAGCCTTTACCCATGAGTCTCGCCCATTCTTGAGCGTTGATGAGTCGCTGCTGATATTTGGTGTTGGGCGATCGCACTGAGGCCAGGGCATAACCTTCTTTGACTAGCTGTTCGTTGAGCAAATTTTTATCTTGCCACAAGTAGGCTAGTTTGCGATCGAACTGGTCTTTCTCTTCGATGTCTGATTCTAACAATACCTGTTTTCCCCCAATTAGCTGTTCTAGTCTTTGTTTGGCTGCTTCTCCCCAAGGCTGCTGTTTTAAATCCGGCGCATCAATACCAATTAGCCTGATTTGTTCTAATAAGGCTATTTTGTTGGCTGTACTGATAACTTCGATTGTTTGCCCGCTGATGGCCCTTTCTACTTTGGCGATCGTACCTTGGGGCGTTTCTGGTTTTTGGCAGCTAGCTAACAACAGACAAAGGGCGATCGCAAATAACCGATAAAGCATGGATAATTGGTAGTTGATTATTTATCAAATTGCCTTATTCTTCATCCAACGGCAAACCGGCTTTAACTTTACCTTTGCCGAAGTAACGACCGAATTGCAGTTCGTACACTTCGTCTTCGTCTTGTGTCTCTACCTCGATGTTGGAACGGGGATAGCTGACGCACAGCAGGGCATAACCTTCTTTTTGCAGTTCCACAGAAAGCCCCATTGCTTCTGGCTGGTGCAGTTCCCCCGACTTGACGCGCACCGCACAGGCGGTACAAGCGCCGTTGCGGCAGGAAAATGGCAATTCTACTCCTTGGTTTTCGGCGCTTTGGAGGATGTAGCGGTCTTCGGGTACTCGCACGGTGTGGCGATCGCCTGTCTGTCTGTTATGAATTTTAATTGTGTAAGAGTTAGTCATGGAATTTTAGATTTTAGATTTTAGATAGGGGTTGGCGGGGCAAGATCCTTGAAATGAATGGGTTTGCGACCCCGGAAGGAGAACCCAAGCCTGCCCGTTTCACACCCTACCCATATTAAACAGCAAATTTATGCCGTTACCCCTTCCCAAATCAGATTTGTTCTGCTAAGATAGTTTAGCTGTGGCTAAATGAATTAATTTAGCCCTGGAGAGGTGGCCGAGCGGTTGAAGGCGCACGCCTGGAAAGTGTGTTTAGGGCAACTTAACGAGGGTTCGAATCCCTCCCTCTCCGTTAAACAAGCTGTTTAGGCAAAAAAAACAGCTTGCAAACAAAATCTGTGATCAGAGATAAATACTTTGATTATAGCGAGATCCCTTGAATTCTTTTAGAAAAATCAAGGGATCTCGCTTTTCAATGTTTGAGTGTAAATTACGGGCGATCGAACCGAGAATAAACGCCCAGATATATAGAAATCCTAAATCATTTGTGAATTTCTTACTTCCTCCCCGCGGGTTCGGGGAGGGTTGGGGTGGGGTAAAAAATTTATGACTCATTTAGGATTGCTATAGAGGTAATTTATATCGAACTTAGCATCAGCGAGATTTGCCCCTCTGAACGAAGTACCCTCAGCATTTCCAATCTCTCGAACAATAGCGGAGAAAGACACAAACGCAAACCAAAGATACAGCAGCGAGAGCAAACCGAAACACATACCCCAAAACAGTTTGTGAGTGCTCAGAAAAGCGCTCGCCGTTGCACTGAACAAAAAAGCCGCTGCGTAAGTCGCCACACTTCCAGCCGATGCGATCGCAACCTGTGCAAATTGGCTACGAATCCGGGAATTCACAAAAAACATTAACACCCCGCCGATCGCCATTCCAGCAATAGCAGCCTGGGAATTATTATTAGTTGCAGTGCCAGCATAGAAAAATCCCAACAAAGCTCCTGATAGAATAGCAGAAATTGTTCGTGCCAATCTACCCGCTTTTGAGGTTTTTGGCTGTTTGCTGGCGATCGCCGATGCTAAACCAGCAGCGCTCAAAACCCCGTACAGCAACACAACAAAAGGCCAACTGGGAGAGTCCGGTACTTGTCCTTGGGTTCCCAAAATCAGTCGAGTCAGAACATCGCCCACAACCAAACAAATCGCGATCGCCCCACCACTCAAAACAGCTATCTGTCGCCGAGAAATCCCGATTTTCGCACCCATAAAATTCGCACCCGCTAACTGAGCATTTCTAAAATTGCAGCCTCGAACATCCGCACCGCTGAAATCAGCACCGTTAATAACTTGTCCTTGGAACGATCGATTTCGTAAATCTTGATTGCTAAAATTATTGGAATCCGAATACTTCATATTAGTAGAGGATGCTGGAAAATATATAAATCAGTCCGTGTTTCCGTCCCCAACCTCAAATCTAAAATGGTATGACTTATCGGCCCACTATTAAACAAATTTGGCAGATTCTCGGTCTCGGAATATTGCTCGCACCAATACTACTCTATAACATTCCCTACTTTTTGCGTCCCGAACAAACAAGCGAAGCCCGATCGCTCTTTCAAGGAATAGCCTACCGCAGGGAATTTCGGACTAATCCGCGTCCCACCCTAATTCACATTGTTAGCATCGACCTAAAAGCGCCGGGAATAGGAATTTTTGTCACTCCCGGAAACCCAACACCCGATTTAACAGAAACCAATGCCCGCACCGCTACTGAATTCCTGAAAGAATTTAAATTGCAATTAGCAGTCAACGGCAATTTTTTTTATCCCTGCATCGAGAAAGCACCTTGGGATTACTATCCCCGCAGTGGCGATCGAGTAAATAATGTCGGACAGGCCATTGCCAAAAACCAAGCTTATTCTCAACCAGATCCAGGCTTTCCCGCCCTTTGTTTTGATGCCAAAAACCGCGCTCAAATAATCGAAAACGGCACTTGTTCTGCGGGAAAAGCCTATGCAGTTGCCGGAGATAATTTGCTGGTAAAAAATGGCAAACCCGTCGCACAAAGTCAGGAAGAACGCAAACAGGATAAACCATATCCCCGTGCAGTGGCGGCGATCGACAAAACAGGCGACAAGTTGTGGTTAATTCTGGTAGACGGCAAGCAGAGGCTTTACAGTGAAGGGCTGAAGTTGAGCGAAATAACTGAGATTTCGATGCAGTTAGGAGCCGAGACCGTGCTAAATTTAGATGGCGGCGGGTCGGTAACTTTTGCAGTAGAATCGCCGTCAGGAGCGAAACTGTTGAATGCTCCGATTCAGAATAAAATCCCCATGCAGGAACGTCCACTTTCCAATCATTTGGGATTTTATGCGCGGGATAATTAGGGGTAAAAATTGCATTTTTATCTCAGATAATAGAGGTTAAAAGTGATTATATTGTCCCCGGCACCCAAGCCGCTAATTGTAAACACTCAGCGCTTAAAACCACTTATATACAAACAAACTATGCCTCCGCTGACTCAAATAAAGAGGGCACGTATTGCACAGATTACTACCAAATTTTGCTTAAATACCCGATATTTTTATTTGTCACTCTCGGCTAAAATTTTGTTTGTTTAGCACTAATTTAAATCGCCGAATTTGATATTAAACCCAGCGTTAATTAACCATTGAACGGTTTAATAATAAGTTAAGATAACGGATTTCGAGGTTAGTTATAAACAACTAAACTTTTTATAAAAAATTATATGGGAGCCTTGTGGTTTTTATTCACCATTATAACGAATCATTACATATTTAGGACTAGCGGGTGTTGAAGTTTGAGGCTCTAAATTTGCAGACATAATCTAATCACTGAATTTTTTTTAATCTGCCCAAAATCCGGGAATTTTTGCTAAAATTGTAAAGAAACGTAACAAAAATATATAATTGGCTTATGAAAATTAGCGAAATCCAAGCAGCGCTGCAAAGTTCGGATTCTCAAGAGAGGCTGCGGGGGGTAACGGCTCTGAGAAAGTGCGATTCTGCGGTGGCGCTACCGATGTTGCTGAGCAAAGTGGACGATCAGGAGTTTATCGTGCGATCGTGTGTGGCGATGGGATTGCGGCAGATTCAAACTGCGGAAGCTTTTGCCGCGCTGTTAAAAATGATGCAGTTCGATCGCGATCCGAACGTGCGAGCAGAAGCCGCTAACTCTTTGTCAAGGTTCGGAACCGAGGCAATTTCTCATTTAGTGGAAGCTTTTCGCCGCGATGACAATTGGCTCGTCCGCCGCAGTATCATGGCTCCGCTGTACGAAATGCAGTGTCCTGATGAAGTATTTGACATTTGTGCGATCGGTCTTGGCGGCGAAGATTTACCAGTTCAGGAAGCAGCAATTGACGGATTGGGTCTGCTGGCAAATACCCCGAAGCAAGAACAGGCATTGCAGCAATTATTACCTCTAGTAAGTTCGGATAACTGGGGAATTCGGCTGCGAGTTGCTCGCGCGCTGAGCAAATTTGACAATCCTCAAGCTGGCGCTGCTGTGAGCTATTTGGCAAAAGATCGAGATCATCGGGTTGCAGGTGCGACTTTGGAAGCTTCGCTTTAAAACAACGGCTTACAAGCTCGACTGCGCTATCTGCGGTATCTTGCCGAAAAAACCCCTGGTCAGGAAATGTTCAGGCGGTTCTAGGGGGAGGAATGGATCGAAGAATACATTCACGGCTTTTTGTTAAATTGGGAACGCAAGCTGGCACAATTGGTAAGTAACAAGAATTAATTTTAATACAAGCTTCAGCCACTATACTAATAAGTGTAGGTTGGCATGAGGAAAATGCCAATGGTCAAAAAAAATCGCAATGTAGTTAGTTCCAATTCAGAAAGTAAAGTCAAAGTCGGACTTTCGCTGACTTCTTCTAGTGCCGATCGATTAAATGTGATCGCTCGCAAGCTCGGAATATCAAGGTCGGAACTCCTAGAACGCTTGGCACAAGGCGCTCTGGATATTTCTAAGGACAAGACGGAAGTTACTGTCACTTGGAAAAAAGGTGAAGAAACGGAGGTAGAGGCCCCCGACTTGCAAGGGGAAACAGCCGAAGAAAGCGAAATTAATGACGCTGTAACGGCAGAAACTCTATCGGACTCGGTGAGCGTACAGCCAAATCCGCTGCAAGAAAGTTACGAAAGTTTACAGCAGCAGTTGAGTGAACGCGAAAGTTCGATCGCTTCTTTGCAGCAGCAACTCGCTACCGAAAAGCAAAATCTCGAAAGCCAACAGCAGGAAACAGTAGCAAAGTCAAGTTACGAAAGTTTACAGCAGCAGTTGAGTGAACGCGAAAGTTCGATCGCTTCTTTGCAGCAGCAATTAGCTACCGAAAAGCAAAATCTCGAAAGCCAATTAGCCGAAACAGTAGCGAAGTCAAGTTACGAAAGTTTACATCAGCAGTTGAGTGAACGCGAAAGTTTGATCGCTTCTTTGCAGCAGCAATTCGCCGAAAGAGAACACCGGGAACCCGAGTTTCAGCAACAGCTAGCCGAAAAATCTAGTGCTCTGGAATCTTTGCAGCAGCAATTCGCCGAAAAATCCGGTGCTCTGGAATCTTTGCAGCAGCAATTCGCCGAAAGAGAACACCGGGAACACGAGTTTCAGCAACAGCTAGCCGAAAAATCTAGTGCTCTGGAATCTTTGCAGCAGCAATTCGCCACCGAAAAGCAAAATCTCGAAAACCAATTCCAGGAAAGCGTGTCGAAGTCGAGTTACGAATCTTTGCAGCACGAGTTAGCAGAAAAGTCAAGTGCGATCGGCGACTTCCAAGTTCAACTAACCAAGTTGCACTCTCTAGAAAATCAATTGAGCCAGAGTGCGGCGATACAGCGAAATTACGACGCTTTGCAGCAACAGTCTCAAGAACAGCTAAGAACCATCAAAGCTTTACGGGAACAGCTAGCTCAAATGCAGGCTGTGGCTGGGATTGGCGAAGCTTATCTCAACAAGTGGCGCCGTTCCTGATTCTCTCATCAGCACGCCACACTCTAACGCTCCGGGTGCACCCGGAGCACTTTACCCCTAAAACGTCCTCTAAACTCGGCCTCCTTCCTCTTGTAGCGATAGATTTCAACCTGTCGCTACAAGAGCTTTTTATTGCAAAATATGAGCATACTATTAAGAAATATTACAATAAATAAATTTATGACAGGCGATCGCACCCCTTTGGGCAAATCCAGTCCAGCAGACACTAAGGGCCGCGTCACGGTAATTGGAGGCGGAATCGGCGGGCTCACAGCAGCCGCCCTGCTAGCCCGCAGAGGATATAAAGTGCTAGTCTTAGACCAGGCGATCGTCCCCGGAGGATGCGCTTCCACCTTCAAACGCAAAGGCTTTACCTTCGATGTCGGGGCCACGCAGGTTGCAGGATTGGAACCTGGAGGCATTCACCACCGAATTTTCTCAGAATTAGACATAGAACTTCCTGCTGCCACACCCTGCGATCCCGCTTGTGCAGTGTTTTTGCCAGGAGAAACCACACCGATTAGCGTGTGGCGAGATCCGCAAAAGTGGCAGGAAGAAAGGCAGCGGCAGTTTCCTGGAAGCGAAGCTTTTTGGCAATTATTGTCTGCATTGTTCAAAGCTAGCTGGAACTTTCAGGGGCGCGATCCAGTTTTACCGCCCAGAAACTTATGGGATTTCTGGCAATTAATTCAAGCTGTTCGGCCCGATACTCTAATTACTTTGCCTTTCACTTTTATGACAGTGGGAGATGCTTTGCGGCTTTGTGGGCTGGGCGACAATTTGCGCTTGAAAACTTTTCTGGATTTGCAGTTAAAATTGTATTCTCAAGTTGATACCGAAGAAACGGCGCTACTTTACGCGGCAACGGCTTTAGGAGTTTCGCAAGCGCCGCAGGGATTGTATCATCTACAAGGAAGTATGCAGGTATTGAGCGATCAACTTGTAGGGGCGATCGAACTCTACGGCGGCAAAGTCCTGTTGCGACACACAGTTGAAAGTATTGTCACCGCCAACGGCAAAGCCACCGGTACAGTGATTCGCAATCAAAAAAGCGGCGAAGTTTGGACAGAAACTGCCGATCGCATTGTTGCCAACGTGACCGCGCAAAATTTAGTAAAATTGTTGTCAAGCGAGCAGATTGTCGGAAATTTAACAGAGAATTTATCCGTTAAATCAAAGACTTCAAAGACAAAAAACCAACTCCCAAATCAAATGGCAGGCTACAAATATCGAGTAGATAAATTGCCGCCCGCATCCGGTGCTTTCGTGATATATTTGGGAGTACATGAAAGCGCAATTCCAGAAAATTGTCCGCCGCACCTTCAGTTTCTCTACGATTACGACGGCGAGATTGGGGAGAATAATTCATTATTTGTTTCTGTCAGCCATCCGGGTGATGGCCGAGCACCAAAAGGCATGGCGACAATTATCGCTTCGTCATTTACCGATACTCGAATGTGGTGGAATTCGGCTGATTATGAAGGATTGAAGCAAAAATATACCGCAGGGGCGATCGCCCGTTTGAGCGAATATTTCAATTTGACGCCAGAGTCGATCGTACACCAAGAAGCCGCCACACCCCGCACCTTTGCCCGCTACACAGCGAGAGATAGAGGCGTTGTGGGTGGCCTCGGCCAGCGAATACCAACCTTCGGGCCCTTCGGATTTGCCAACCGCACACCAATTAAAAACTTGTGGTTAGTGGGCGACTCCACCCATCCGGGAGAAGGAACTGCCGGTGTTTCCTATTCTGCTTTAACAGTAGTGCGGCAAATGGAAGCAGAATTTTGATGATTGGGTAATCAGCCCAGCCGCATCTAAATCTTATAGTCAAGTTTGATGAAATTCTTGTGGGGAGTAGGGGTTGGGCGTCTCGCCCGCCCAAAAAGACAATTTAGATGTCCAAGAGCTGATCGTGTTCGGTAAAATAACCGCTATAGGTTTGTAGAAGACTAAAGTCCTCCAAAAAGCTGAGGACTTTAGTCCTCTACAAACCTGATATCAAATTAACCGAAAAAACCTCAGTCTGCACCAGCAAACTGAGGTTTCATAGCGACAGGTTTCAACCTGTCAACTACATTCTCTGACTACTTGATAGAAATCTTTGCGCCCACAGCTTCAAGCTGTTTCTTCATTTCTTCAGCAGCTTCCTTAGCAATAGCTTCCTTAACTGCCTTCGGTGCGGCTTCTACCAAGTCTTTTGCTTCCTTCAGACCCAGACCAGTAATGGCGCGGACTTCCTTCAGAATTGCGATTTTCTTGTCAGCAGGAACTTCTTCCAGCATGACAGTAAACTCGGTTTGCTCTTCTACTGGTTCAGCAGCAGCAGCAGCAGGGCCGCCCATCATCATCATGCCGCCTACAGGAGCAGCAGCGCTGACGCCGAAAGCTTCTTCAATTTGCTTGACCAATTCAGATGCTTCGAGCAAAGTCAAAGACTTAAGTTTGTCCAAGATTTCATCAGTTGCAGTAGACATTTTTTGAACT
Source organism: Microcoleus sp. LAD1_D3 (assembly GCF_036702135.1). NCBI lineage: Bacteria > Bacillati > Cyanobacteriota > Cyanophyceae > Oscillatoriales > Microcoleaceae > Microcoleus > Microcoleus sp. LAD1_D3. Next base: position 39,487 of record NZ_JAUBSB010000053.1, read on the forward strand.
CCTAGTTCGATTGTAGATTGTGGATTGTGGATTGTGGATTGCTCATTAATTATGAGTTTCTCGTCTCCAGTCATGAGTTTGTTTCTCAAAACTAACAACTCTTGACTCGTGACTAATTACTAATGACTTACGCAGATGTGCTTTCAGCTTCTGCTGGTGCTTCTGCTTCAGCTTGTGCTGGTGCTTCTGCTTCAGCTTGTGCTGGTGCTTCTGCTTCTACTGCTGCTGAATCGCCGTCTTTTTCAGCATAAGCTTTAAGACCGCGAGCGATCGAAGTAGGAACTTGATTGATACCCACAGCCAACTTGGTTGCGACACCGTTGATAGCGCCAGCAATTTGAGCCATGAGTTGTTCTTTCGACGGCAGATCAGCTAATGCTTTAACATCAGCTTCTTTCAGCACCCGTCCTTCCATCACGCCGCCGCGAAGTTCAGTCTTCTTAGAGACTTTTTGGAATTCTTGGTAAGCTTTAATCGCGCCGCCAATATCTTCTTGCACGAACAGAAACGCCGACGTACCTGTTAGCAATTCTTGTATCGGCTGCCAGGTTTCGTTGCCTTCAACCGCAATTCGCATCAGCGTGTTTTTTGCTACTTGGCAACTGCTGCCTTTCGGACGCAAACGCCGACGCAAATCTGTGATTTCAGCAACAGTTAAGCCCGTGTAGTCAATCACGATCGCCAATTGAGATTCGCTCAAGGTTTGCTTGAGGTCTGCAATAATCTCATTTTTTACTGCTAAAGTTTTGCCCATACTTATTTCACCTCCTTTTAGGATCGAAAATTGCCCGTCAAAAACCCCGACCTTCGAGCCGGGGCAGAGAATTAAAAATTAACAAGTCAGAATTAAAAATAGAAAATTTCTAATCTTTGAGTCTTGAGTTTTTATTTCTTCAGCCTCGGCAGGAAATTAAGCGATCGGCACCTGCGGTCTTCAGCTTATTGATTTTTGATTAGGCTATCATCAGAAGGCAGACATTAGCAAGGGTCTAGCGTAAGTCTTGTGAGAGATTTACACAGACAGCCGAAGCTGTCTTTTACCTTCTGCCTTCTGCTTAATTCTTTCTACGCAGCATCAAGTTTGGTATCGCGCAGGGCACTGATATCGACTTCAATCGACGGGCCCATTGTTGCGGATACGTACAAACTGCGCCAGTAGCGACCTTTAGCACCAGAAGGACGGTTGCGGTCAACTGTTTCTTGCAAAGCATGAAGGTTGACCAGCAAATCTTCCGCTGAGAAAGCTGCCTTGCCAAACATAACATGAACGATGCCAGTTCGATCGGCACGGAATTCTAGTTTACCACCTTTAAACTCGTTGATCGCCTGAGCAAGGTCAGTCGTCACCGTGCCACCTTTCGGAGAAGGCATCAAACCACGCGGGCCCAACAAGCGACCCAATTTTGCCACCAACGGCATCACGTCTGGGGTAGCAATCAGGCAATCGAAGTCCATCATGCCCTTCTGAATTTCATCGATCAACTCTTCAGAACCAGCAATATCCGCGCCGGCATTCAGAGCTTCTTTAACTTTTTCGCCCTTAGCAATCACCGCAATTCTGACTACTTGACCAGTTCCTTTTGGTAGCGATACAGTTGTCCGCAACTGTTGGTCAGTATATTTCGGGTCAATTCCCAAACGGATGTGAGCTTCAGCAGCTTCGCCAAACTTAGCGGTTGCTGTTTCTTTCAAAAGTTGCAGAGCTTCCAGTGGTAGATAAGGTCTGTCTTCAACTTTCTTTTGAAGTTCTTGCAGTCTTCGCGATACTTTCTTTGCCATTGTTATCTCCTGGGGTCAGTCGATTTTAGATTTTAGATTTTAGATTTTAGATTGAACCTATCGGACAATCTTAAAATCTATCAGTTTTCGGTTACTAGCGAAGCTTTGCTTCTCCCCCTGAACCGATCGATTTTGGATTTTGGATTTTGGATTTTAGATTGAAGATTTGACCTTCAAAATCCTGAATTACTGACAACTGCCAACTGTCAACTGACAACTGACTTCAATCAGCGATCGCCACGCCCATATTTTTAGCCGTTCCTGCCACAATTTTCATAGCAGCCTCAACATCATTAGCATTGAGGTCAGGCATTTTGGTTTCAGCGATTTCTCGCAACTGAGCCTGTGTAATCGTCCCTACTTGCTTGCGGTTAGGTTCTCCCGAACCTTTAGCAATGCCAGCGGCTTTTTGGATCAAAACCGACGCCGGCGGGGTTTTGAGAATAAACGTAAAACTGCGGTCTTCAAAAACCGAAATTTCTACCGGAACCACTAGACCCGCTTGGTCTGCGGTTCTAGCATTGTACTCCTTGCAAAACATCATAATATTGACGCCGTGCTGACCCAAGGCTGGGCCGATCGGAGGAGCTGGGTTGGCTTTTCCCGCCGTAATCGCCAACTTAATTACTGCAACAACTTTCTTTGCCATTAGTTAGTTCTGTTTCTGAACCTGATTGAACTCCAATTCTACAGGCGTATCGCGCCCAAAAATCGAGAGTAAAACTTTGAGCTTGTTTCGTTCCGGGCTAACTTCAATCACATCACCTTCAAAATCCTTAAATGGCCCGGAAAGTACCACAACGTGGTCTCCCGTAGACATCGATACTTTGACAACTGGTTCTGATTCCTGAGCGTTTCTGAAGATCCGTTCTACTTCCGAATGACTCAGAGGTAGCGGTTTGACGTGACCCCTGCCGCGCCCGTAGCGGCGTTTCTGCTCTGCCCCGACAAAATTAATTACATTCGGGGTATTCTTGATCACCTGCCACGTATCCTCGTCCATAAACATACGGATGAGTACGTAGCCGGGAAAGATTTTTTCATCTGACTGCCGCCTGGAACCGTCTTTGCCGACTTTGATCGCCGGAGTTTGCGGAATTTCGACTTGAACGATGCGATCGGCAACATCCAAAGTTTGAATCCGCTGATCCAAGTTGGCCTTCACCCGCTTTTCGCAGCCAGAGGCAACTTGAACAGCATACCAGCGAGCATCAATCTCCGGCACCTCTGGCGATGCTGCCTGTCCCGTCGCTTCTGTGGAATACTCAGATTCTTCTGATGCAAAAGTCATGGCCCAAACACCTTTCCCGCGCCCCAGTTAAAGAAATTATCCACAAAATAGATCAGGCTTGCTGAGAGGATTACCATCAAAAGCACGGCCAAAGACTCGCTGATTAGCTGCTGCCGGCTTGGCCAAACCACTTTGTCGAGTTCTTCTCTAGTTTCCTTAAAAAAACCCGCAGGATTAAACCCAGACGCCGTTATTTCTTGAGTTTCTTGAGCTTCGTCTTTTTTCGCCACGATTGAATCCCCCTTGCGATTTTAGATTTTAGATTTTAGATTTTAGATGGTGTGAGTGGCCCGCGGCTCTCAGATTTTTTGACACTAACCACTTACGCCCAAGTCCAAAATCTCAAATCCAAAGCCATCACTTTTTTACAAGCCCAACCCTTCAACGATGTAATTGCCGATCGCCGAAACCGACGATCAAGAAGCCACACCGAGCATTTGTTGATGGCATTTTTTGCGAACCGCCCACAAAAATTAATTCTACCCGAAAGTTTGCGGTTTTGACTGTTGCCAGCCAATAATCCGGGCGCTTTCGGGCAGAATTTAAAGTTTGGTGATTCAGCGCGCCCTGGAGGACTTGAACCCCCGACATCAGGTTTTGGAGACCTGCGTTCTACCAACTGAACTAAGAGCGCACAGGTGAGGTTGCTGAAACTCGCTTAACCCCTAGATTTCTATTTTAACACAGTGCGCTCATAAATGGAAAACTTTTTTTGAAATTTCTCAATTTCCCATGAATCATGAACCAAGGGGAAGCTGGGTGCATTCCTACAGGGAGCGATCGAACCGTTGTTTGACGCGAGTAGCTTTGCCCACCCGATCGCGCAGGTAGTAAAGTTTTGCTCTGCGAACTTTCCCGCGGCGCATCACTTGGATCGTGGCGATGCGGGGCGAGTGAATCAAAAACACCCGTTCCACTCCGACGCCCTGAAACACGCGACGGACCGTGATTGTTTCATTAATCCCGCCGTTACGCATGGCAATCACAGTCCCTTCGTAGGGCTGAACCCGTTCTTTGTTACCCTCTTTAATTCTCACGCCGACTCGCACTGTGTCGCCGACGTAAATTTCGGGGAGAACTTTGCTGAGTTCTACCTTGACTCTATTTATTTCTGCCGTCTCGATTGAACGGATTATTTCTGCGCCTTTCATGGGATTTACCAAAACTCACAATCCCTTATCATATATCGAAATGCCCGTTTTATGTCAAAAAATTTCTATGTTAGATACCTCTGGAGTCGTATTTCTGCAACTAGGGGCAATGGCGGCACTGGCCTTGTACGTCGCCGCCAACTTGGGGGCAAACGATGTCGCTAACTCGATGGGGACATCCGTAGGCTCTAAGGCGCTAACGCTGCGGCAGGCAATAATTGTTGCAGGCATACTCGAGTTTTCCGGCGCAGTGCTGTTTGGGCAAGGAGTTTCCGAAACTCTGGCAACAGGAGTTGTGAATGCAGAAGTGTTCGCGGCCAAACCGCAAGTATTTTTAATCGGGATGGTGTCAGTGCTGATAGCTTGCGGGATATGGCTGCAAATCGCTACCAGTCGAGGTTTGCCCGTTTCTTCATCCCATGCAGTGGTGGGCGCGATCGCGGGTTTTAGCTGTGTTGCAGCCGGAATTAATGCAGTGGATTGGCGAACCATCGGCACCATCTCCCTAACATGGGTGGCGACACCTTTTGCTAGCGGTGCTTTAGCCGCGCTATTTTACAGTGTGGTGAAGTATTCGATTCTCGATCGGCCAGATCCTCTATCTCAAATGCGCGAGTGGATACCTTGGCTGAGTGCAGCACTGCTGAGCGTATTTGGGGTAATTGTACTGCCGTCTGTTGTGAATGTCGCTTTGGTGCAGACAGGGGCGATCGCCGCGGCGCAGGATAGATTTGGGTGGAATCTTCCAATTCACGATATTGTCATTGGCATCGGGGCAATAGCTGCGATGGCCCTCACACTCAATAGTTGGAAAAAATTAGAATCCGTTGAGAAGGAAGAAGAAAGAAGGAAGAAGGAAGAAGGAAGAGGGGATAAGGGATTCGGCCCAAGTACAAACTCCTCCGCCACTCCGAAACTCCGTCACTCTCCCATCGAGCAACAAATGGCGAGATTTCAAGTCTTGAGCGCCTGTTTTGTAGCATTTGCCCACGGTTCCAACGACGTAGGAAATGCAGTTGCTCCCCTAGCTGCGATCGCCTACATCCGGCGCACAGGTTCCTTTCCCTCAGGGGATTTCAGCGTTCCCCTGTGGATTTTAGTCGTCGGAGGGGCAGGAATAGTCATCGGTTTAACCATCTGGGGCAAAAATGTAATTGCCACAGTCGGCGAAAAGATCATCGAACTCCAACCCAGCGGCGGATTTTGCGCGGAATTAGCCACAGCCACCACAGTCTTGCTAGCATCCCGCTTCGGTTTGCCAGTTTCCACATCCCACGCTTTAGTCGGTGCAGTCGTCGGAGTCGGGCTGATCAAAGCTTGGAAAACAGTACGCTTGCAAACTTTGCTGTCAATTGGTTCGGCTTGGTTGGTGACAATTCCGATCGCAGCAGGTTTGGCTGCTATCATCTTCAGCATCGCGCAATCCATTGGGCAATTTTAGATTTTAGATTTTAGATTGAGGCATTTCAGAACAGTCAACAGTCAACAGTCCACTGTCACCGGACTAATCCTTCTGATTGCCTCGGTTGGGATAAACTCGCGAAGGCAAAAACTTCCAAGCCGCAGCATCTGCAGCCCAGTTGCGAAAAATCTTCACTGAAGCGAAAATTTTAGCGAAACGCCAATTATAGCAACGCTTCCAGTCAGGAGGCCACTGGGCGGTTTCGTCAGCGGCTTGCAAAGCTCTGACTTCAGCTTCGAGTGCTGCGGCGTGGCGCTGCATGATGATTTCTAGTTGCAAAAAGTGTTCTTCGGGCGATCGCAATTTTTTGACATCCTAACTACAAGCGTGATAAAGCGTATTCCAGTACAGTAGGGAGACGGCAATGCCCTGTCCCTTGAGTCTCATAAAATTCTGAGGACTTTAGTCCAATGGCACTGAAAAAGGCTTAATCACGCCCGCAGTTTAGCTTTCAAGACAGAGCGAGGTTCCTGCATTCGA
>NZ_JAUBSB010000054.1:0-44883 GCF_036702135.1 Microcoleus sp. LAD1_D3
ATAATTATGAGTTAGCTCTAGGGGGATTAAATTGAAAACCTTCTATTATAGCATAGATTTTTTTTGCAAGAGGTCTATTATAGCATAGATTTTTTTTGCAAGAGGTCTAATATCCTCTATCAAACAAATCTCTAATTTAACTTGCGATCGATTGAAATTTTTCAAATTTTTACCGGATACCTGTCGGAGTTATTATTTATTGGCTTGAGATATGTTTATTGGCGATCGCTCACAGCATTACTTACTTTGAACAACGCGAACTGCGCCCTCCACAGAACTCCTGCGACAGGGGTATAGCTGTCTTTCAAGGCAATATTGTCTAAGACCGCACACAATTGCCAGGGCGATCGTTCAATCCGTAAGGTCCCGTCAAGCTGACGTTTGAAGAGTATTTTTTCAGCGAGCGGGCGCCGCGAGCGTCCAATACTGTACTGAGACGCGACCGGACTTCAGATGAGTCTTTTACATGAGGGTAAGGATTGTAAATACCTTAGCAGAGTAGGCTCTGCAGAACAGATGACCCTTTTCAGGTCGCGCTGGACTAAAAACGAATCACACTTTTTGGCAGCGTTCTCACGTCGCTCCTCCATCCGCCAGCTCTAAGCGGCGATCGCAAGTGTGGACGATCGCACCCGAAAGCAACGATTGCACCATCACTCGAGCGCCTGAGACAGCTTTAACCACATATTTTTGAACCTCACCAACAAACCGCACTAGCGCGCCCACCTTCAATGAGTGTCCTGCGTTCGCAGCTTCATCAATTGGTGGCACACCCCCGGATATCTTCATATCTTTATCCGACCCTGTGCCGCCTGGAATCCCTTCCAAACAGGGAGCCGCGGCTTCTGCCAAAGAGATGGCCTTCTCATCCCGCTGCTGCCAAGCTGCAAAAATCGCTGACCTGCCGTCGTTGGGGAACTGGAACTGGTAAACTCGAATGCGCTTGGGCCTGCCCAAAGCATCTCGTTCCTCCGACCTTTCTTGGCGAACCAGTCGCAGGGTAAAGCCCAGCTTCCCCTTCAAAACATACTGAACCACCTCCATTGGGTGGGCATTAGGGTGGACGTTGATACCCAGAAAATCTTTCACGTCCGCAGAATACTGCTTGACCCTTTGAGCAAAGGCTATCACCTCCGGGTCAGTCCCTCGATACTCCCTGTCTGAGTCAAAGAATTCCATCAGCCCCAACTTTTTGAGAGCTTCCACAGAAGCTTTCAGGAAGCGCAAATCTTGCGGGCAAACCTTCCCTTGACCCCTTTCTTGATGGCCTGCCAAGTGATTTTTATCTCGTTTCCTGACAAACTCTGGGTCATGGGTCAAATAGTAATGCAGGCGAATTTGAGGCAGCCAGCCGTCGTCGTCCTTCAATTTCAGCTCGGGCGTCACCGACACACCATAAGTCTCTTGCAGTTGGTACTTGCGCTCTTGATTGAGTTCGCCGTTTGTCTTGGAGCGCTTGTCCTTCAACTTCAGATACTCAGACAGAGTAATATCAGGAGCACCAGCAACAGCATCCGCTTCTACCCTGCGGTTCTCTTGCTGAATTGACTCAGCCTCTTCCTTAACCAGAGCAGCTCCGACATTTCGGAGAGTTAATTCATTTAACCGAGCATCAACCTCCCGGGCTAGCTGCTGCAAGAGCTTCCAGTTTTTGACCGCGCTGGCTGCTATTTGCTGCGCTAATCCCTCTAAAAGGAGTTGTTCTAGCTGATTTTCTCGGCACAGTTTTACCTGAAACCCTTCAGCTTTTAGGCTGTACCTAATCGCCTCCCTGTAATGCCACATTCCGGCATTAATTCTAGCAGCCATTTTTGCCCAAGTTCTCAGGTGAACCGGGTCGTGGGCCGCGTCGATGTCGAAGTCAACTCCTTGCAGCAAGCGAATATTGGTTTTGATAACCTTCTGCTGGGAAGCGAGGAGAGCTCGGTAAGAAGCGCTGCCGTTGCCAATTTTGCCAATGCCAAAGGGCGCTGTCCAAACAAAGATTGGAACATTTTCATCCCTGACGCGAGCGAGACCTTGCAAGGCATCGTTGACGGCAATTGCTCCTTTGAAAATGCCGAATACGGCTGTAAAATAACCCCGAATGTCGATGCTAACTCCTGTGCCAATGGTGGGGCTAGCGATGATGATGTCGTAGTTTTGAATGGTGGCATTAAGTTTCTCAACGCAGCCACAAGCAGGGTGGTTGGGGTCGGCTACTGACTCGCTATCAATCCTGAGAATGCGCTTGTCGGGAAATCGTTTTTGCAGTTGTGTTTCTAGATTGCGACACGACCATTTTCCTTTGACTTTTTGGGAGTCTTCAACAACCATAATGTGGGATCTTTCTCGCTCGATCGGGCAGCAGAGGGCGTGGCTTTTAAGGTCGCAACAGGTGATTTCTCCCGAGAGAATTTGCTCCATTTGAGCGAATAGTGGTGCGGGACTTTGAGTGGCGTAGAAGATCGCGTCCCGCTCTTTTTTAGGTTTCCACTCGTTGACGGCAATCCAAGGTTCGAGGGGGATGCCAGCAAGCGCCTTCAAGTAGTCGATCGCGCAATCAGATAAGTCAGCATCCTGGGCAACGATTAAGCCGCCGGTGGTTAAGACGGTGCGAATGAGTTCTTGCAGGGTTTGCAAGATGGCGACGCGGTTTTCGCGGCAGGTGCTGGAGTTCAAGGCGTGCCAGATGACTTGTTCGCACTCATCAATGAGGACGATCGCCCCAGACCAGTTTTCGGGGTTGAAACGGGCCATTGAGTGGGGGTGGAGGCTGTCTACACACAAGCCGTACCCGAATAATTTGCCTTCCGGCGAGTTCTTGGTTTCGTCGATGTAGTTGATTCCCAACCCGGCGCAGATGGCGCGGCCGAGCTGAATCCTGTGGGTGATGACTAGCACGCGGCGTTCGCCCGTGTTGAGGGCGTGGGAAACCAGGTGGGCGAGGGAGCGGGTTTTGCCGGTGCCTTTGGGGGATTTGATGCAGGCTAAGCCGGCCTCTGGATAGGGGAGTTCTCCCAGATAGCGAGAATTTAGCGTTAAAGACGCGGGATAGGTTAAAAGCCATGATTCCCTATCCTGCCAAAATTGGAAGCCTCGTGCTGCGTTTTTGAGGGCAATGAGCGCATCCTCGCCTCTGGCTACCACGAAATCGTCGATGCCTTTCTCCGGTCCTGGCAGAGTGATGACGCTGACGGAGCATTTGGCGGTGGTGAACAGGCGGCCGAGTTTGTCAATCTCGCGGTTGACGTTGAGGACGGTAGAGTGCTTGCTGTCGCGATCAAAGCCGATGTAGATTTCCCGCCCTGGGGTGGCGAAGTGTTGGAGTTCGGGGATGAGATAGGGGTTGCACTTCTCCCCTAGCGCGTTCTTGGTTCTGACACCCATTGTGACGCCGGGGAGGGCAATGGCCGCGTAGCCCATTGTGAGCAGGCAGGCGGCTTTTTTTACGCCTTCGACGATGGTGACGGGGATGTTGTTGAGCCAAACCCATTCCCAGAATTGAGGCGGGTTCGTGACGCCGGGGAGGGGCACAGGGGCAGAGGGGAGATTTTCGTCTCCCGTCTCCCCCGTTCCTGTGCTCCCCATCTCTAAGTCCTCTGGGTTTTCAGGGTTGATGGGGACGCCGTGGCGTTCTGCGACTTTTGCCCAGATGTGGTCTGGGACTTGCAGGAAGAAGGCTCTGGTGGGGGTTTTGGGGGGGTGTTCGTATTTTACGGGCTTGGTTTTACCGTTTGGGTCGAAGCTGTTGCGGGGCTGATAGGGTTTGAAGCAGCCCCAATACATGGGCTGCCAGTTGTTGAGGGGGTCAAGGCCCGAACACCACCAACCACCGTGCTCGATGTGGCTGTAGTGTTTTCTGGCCCACCGCCATTGTGCGTCGGGGTGGACTCTGCCGGAGGCGGCGTTAATTTCGTAGAGGAGGTAGGCGTAGGGGGCGTCGCCACTAAGAGTTTGCACGTTGAGGGCGAAGATGGCGGAGTCTACGCCGCTTTCTTGCCATTCATTGAGGGCGGACTTAGACAAGACCATAACGCACCCCCATGTTGGCTGTGTTGACCTTCTGGCCTAGTAGCAATGCGAAAGGCGCTCCAAGTTGCACCCGAATCTGGCTACCGCCAGAGCGCCTCATGAACGGGTCAGATGGAGTCAAGTGGACTGTGAGTCTCTGTGAGGACTGATTTTGAAGGTCAATGGCTGTGCTATCTCGATAAATCTTCACCGGGCTATTCCTTGAGTGGGGAACATCCCTTTGTCTCATGTTCTGAAAATCGCTGCTTGCACGCCGATCAAAGATAATTAATTAATAGTTAATCCGCGCGTAGTAAGGTTTTGAAATGCTTGCTAATCAAGAGTTTCAAAATTGAGTTGTCACCAGATCCGGGAGTTTTTGTCACCAGATCCGGGTGTTTTTGTCACTAGATCCGGGTGTGTCCGTAGTAAAGTCATAAGCCTTGCCTGGTAAAAGTTTAAAGGTGATTTTGAGGTCATTTTTGCCTTACTACGCAAAACTCCAGCCTTACTACGCTTGGGGCTGGAGTTGGGGTCAAGGGGACGGGAAGCTAGATTGACAATTCTGGTAGCACTTTAGGCAAGATTTTTTTGAGGTGGGCGGCGGTTTTGGGGCTAATTGGCTTGCCGCGCTGAAGCTGTGAGACTAGCTGCTGAGATATGCCCAGCTTTTCGGCGATGACTCTTTGCTTCGTCCAATCCTTTGCTTCACAAGCCTTCTGTATCGGTTCCCACTCTAACGGGGCAGCAAATGCTGATTTCCGTTTCCGGGGCAAAGATGCTGATTTTTTAGCAGCTATCAAGGCAGGAATTTTACCGGGAGGCTTGATGGTGACGCCAGCTTCTAGCAGTAAATCAATAATTCTTTTTTTGCAATCTTTGGGTTTACCTGTTGTACTTCCAGGACGCAACCATTCTGGGTAGGTTTCAGAGTCATATATAATCTGCCAATCTAACTCAGCTAGCTGCATTAAGGCTTTATCCCAACGTTGCTTCAGCTTACCAGCGTAGCGATGATCCTTACGGGCTAATTCAATCTCATTTTTCGGCATCACCATCTCTAGCACGGTCTTAACCGTGTATTTTCCATTTGTATGAATGGCGCTTTCTGTTGTTATATTGATGGCAATTAAGAATGCTAGCTCATCATGATACGGGTTCATTTTGAGCGTCGCTTCTGAAATCCAACCAAACTCATATAAGGCAACTGGAGGTCTGGCATTCTTGCCAGGTTTATTAAAGAAAAACTCAGCCCATCTACCCGCCCGAATGAAGGCTACTATTTCTGTTGGTTCATCAATTTCATCTGTGAAAATGTTACGCTGCCCGTAGCGCTCCACAGCAACGTCCCAAATGAGGGAATTCATATCGCATCCTAGCTTCCCGATATTCCATTTAATGGTAGCGTCCAGCTTTCTCAGAAGCTTCAGGCATTGCTCTATCCTGAGTAACTTCTGGGAAGTGGTCATATCTTTACGCTCACCCCAACCCATTAAGTCTATGAGGTTAGTGCCGCCATTTTTCCCAGTTCCAGCTAGCTTAATTTCAGTTCTCCAAGGCACAGCCTGTTGAAAAACATAGGCAGATAGTAAACAGTGGAGTTTGGCAGTATCTTTCCCCAAATTGCCAAATTCCTCAATAATTCCCCAGGCTGCCTTGCCTGTAAAGTAAAAATATTCTTTAGTAACTGGGTCTTTATCCTTTAAGGCTAACTTAACAAAACCCGTGCTGTAATTATCTCGAAAAAACACATTTTTATGGGTATCTTCTTGCCAATCCCAAATTCGTAATAAGGACTTGCAAGCCGTTCTAGGAGGGGCTGAGGTGAGTATTTGAGTGATTGTGGTGCTGATAAATAGCTGGGGTTCGGTTGCGGGAACTGTTTTTGAAGCCAGCCCCAGCATAGCGGTTAACTCATCTAGTGTCCGATTGGATAAATCGAGTGGCTCTAGAAAAATTAAAGCTGAATCAAGTGCCACGTTTTTCCATAAATTTTCCTCGGTTCTACCTGCCTGAAGCCAGAGGGTCAGATGATTTAATATCTCCTCTGCTTTTGTCAAGTAGAAAGCATCATCAACTATCTGCTCTTTGAGAAATTTTTCGAGTTCATCAACACACTTAGGACTAAAGCCTTCTAATGTTTCATCCCTTTTAGTAATTTCGGCATGAATCCCCATTGCTACATTCAAGGCCAAAGTTTCTAAAAAATTACTCTGGCGTAGCTTCTTGGCGTACTCTTGAATGCGGTCGCCATCTATCGTGGTGGTGGTGGTAGTAGATAACTCCATAGCCTAGCCTCTTAATGCTAATAATAGTTACAGGTTTGATAGACAAATATCTCACTTGCTTTCTCGAACCTTTTTGTAAGGAGTAACCCGAACTTTCCGTACTACCACGCCCTGTATCCCCAAAGCATTTGCGTTCCAGTGGTGGCGAGAGATAATGTGTTTTTCCACTAACTTCACGATCGAAAGCTCTCCCATATACTTGTCCCAATTCGCTCGTTACTACAGTTTACCATAACGCTATTATTTTAACATTTTCCAGTAATAATTTCCTGCTCTATCGCTGTTAATTTCTGCCCGAAACTAAGAACTGTTGATACAAGCTATTGTCAAATCTCGATCATCCCCTAACCCACAAACAGCCTTCGCACAGAGGGACGTTATGCTTCCGGTTTTTCCACTAATTTCTCCTGCAAAGCACATCTCTAAGAGCGTAGCATCGGCATAGTCATAGTTATTAGCATAGGGCGGCGAGGTAATGATTAAATCAGCAAAATCATCCGGTACGCCAAGACAAGTCCGAGCATCAGAGCGAACGCTCTTAGCAGTATTAGCTGCTGTTTTTCCTGCAATTCTCATGTCTTGAACCTGGGTTTGAACCATTAGCTCAAAAGCTGACAGCGGCGACAATACAGATTTTTTGGTTTGGTTTGGTAAGATGTACTGCCAAGGGGCAGTTCCAACGCAGGAAACATGGCAGAGAATGGCTATAATTGTCAGCCATACCAACTCGGATTGAGGAGAATCGTCAGCTAATTGTTTCCAAGCCTGCCACAATCGATTTAAGCCTTCAAGGGAGCGATCGCTAAAACAAGAACGAATCAGAGCCGGATAATTATCTACACAGCCCTACAAATTTTCGGCACGTATTTTGACCTTTCTTATATGCTCTAAATAAAGAGCGGGGTCAGTTCGATATAACAACTTGGCTGAAGCAATCCTAGCAACGAAGGGATGAGCTTCTACTCCCAAACATTCAACCCCCATTTTCTCAGCAGCAAGCAGCGTCGTCCCCGCACCGGCAAATGGATCGAAGACAGTCGCACTCCCCCGTTCCAAGGCTTTAGCAATAACGGTTTCGACCCAAGAGGCCGAGAAACCCACACGCTCATCTCGCACCAGCGGTGAACGGGCAACTTCATGTTGTCTGTAAAGGTTGAAAAGGTGCTGTTGCCCTCTTGAGAGAGAGGGGGCGGCGCTAGCGGCAGAACTTCCCCAAGAGGCAGCTTTAATTGTTTGACCATCAAAATTTATGCTCGTTCACTCAATTGCAGCGATCGCCGCTGCGCCTGCAAGGTTTTGGATCCCACCGCTCATCATTAGTACGCTCGCCGAACGGACTGGTAAATTATCCATCTTTTTGCACCCCAGATTCAGGTAATCTGGTCTGGAAAGCCAAATTATCAGACCGGCTATGGACTTAGAACACGCTGCTAATTCCTTTGGAGAAATAGCTTCGACGCGCGACCTAGTGGCAGAGCTGTTAGCTGCCAAGCGCTCTGTCAACACTAGGCGTGCTTATGAGAAAGACTTGTACGATTTCTTTGCGACAATGACGGGGCAGGAACCGCACCCGGCATTGGTACGCGAGTTTCTACGGCTGAACCGCTTCGCCGCTGTCGCAGTGGTTCTCAAGTATAAAGCCAAACTAATCGACAAGGGACTCAAGGAAGCGACGATTAATCGGCGGCTGGCGGCTATCAAAAGTTTGGTGAATTTTGCTCGGAAGGTGGGCGAGTGCGAGTGGAGTTTGGTAGATGTTGAAGGAGAGAAGGTGGTTCCTTACCGGGATACTACAGGGTTTGGCCGAGTTGCTTCTGAGAATGTGGCGGCGATGCAGTCGGTGTTGTCCATTCCTGACCGGAGTACACCCCAGGGAAAGCGCGACTATGCAGTTCTCCGGCTGCTGTGGGACAATGCGCTGCGCCGGGGGGAGATCGGCGGAGCCAATATAGGCGACTTTGACCCGCTGGCCCGAACTCTGAACATTTACGGCAAAGGTAGGGGAACTCAAGCGCAGCTAATTGACTTGCACAACGCGACGGCAGATGCGATTTCTGATTGGCTGAGCGTGCGGGGAGCTGCAATGCCCCAAGAGCCTTTATTTATTGCTTTGACAAAGCGGGAATATGGGTTGAGGTTGAGCGGGTACGCTATTTACAAGCTTGTTTTCTCAACTTGCTCCGCTGCGGGAATTCCTAAAAGAATCAGCCCGCACAGAATACGCCACGCTGCAATTACGACTCTGTTAGATGCAAGCAACGGCAATACGCGAATGGCGCAGAAGTTGAGCCGCCATACGAGCTCGAACGTCCTTAATTGCTACGATGATAATCGGCAGAGCTTGCAGCGAGAAGCGTCGGGGCTGCTAGCTAGTTTGGTACGCTAAGTCAATATATGAAATAGTTTTACTTGGTAATTAGGGTTGACCAATAAGAGTAAAGGCAGCCCAAGCTCTGGAATTGTTTGGGTGTTGCTGCATTATTGTTAACATTGCGCTTCGCAACGCTTGGGCTTTATTCAACTTGCGCTTGTAGAAATTTTTATAGAATTCAGTCATCAATTCAGCGGTGGGGGCATCTGGTACAGCCCACAAAGAAACTATTATACTGGGTACTCCAGCAGAAATTAGGGAGCGAGACAACCCAATGACCCCATCTCCTGCTAATCGACCTCTCCCCGTGTCACAGGCACTTAGAACTACCAATTCGGCATTTAATTTTAGCTCTTTAATTTCTCCGGCTGTGAGCAGACCATTATCTTCCTCATCAGATGCCAGAACGATCGCGCCCGGTATGCCTAGTCTCTCAAAATCATCCAGTAACCCATGAGTTGCTAGGTGAATAATTCCTGAAGAGGGCATCTGTTGCAAAATGGCTACCTTGGTGGCTTTGTCACCAATAATAGGTTGAGTATTCAGGAGAGATGCAATGTCTTTTGCTTCTCTTTCAGCACCTGGTAGAGGTCTTAACGATTTCAGGCAGTCTTGTAAAAGTAAGGATTTGTCATAGCTACCTCCAGAACAGGTTGTGCATACAGATTTTGCCGTCTTTATTGTTTGAGGACTATCGAATTGAGGTGATTGACCGCTCTCCAAAGCAATCTTGGGCATAGTAGGATTGCCGACCACCAGTGCTTTTACCTCTGCTAAATTTGGGTCTTGTTTTTGTTTTTTTTCCCGCAGTGACGCTGAAAGGTTTTGAGTTATAGCTAGCACCTGAATCGAAGGAACTGTAAGAATGGTGTGCTTTTCAATTAAGTACCGACCTGAAGCATCCCAAAGCGCAGGAAAGGGAACGAGAAACAGAGATCCAGTAGGAATGAAGATGACGTGAGAATTAGTATCTGTTGGTAAGAGGTCAGCAATCGGTTCGATTAGAAATTCGTGGAGTTGCCTTAATTGTTGGTTGTTGATTGATGAAACTTCATCGCTGGTTACTGCGAAAGCATCTCGACCCCTTACACCTATGGATTCACGGGCGAAGTCAACGAATTGTCCCAGGGGTGTATTCTGTTGCTTTAAAAAGGTGATATCGACTGAGCGAAAGGTGACGCAGCCTGTGGGCTGAATTACCCAAATTAAGAGGTCTGTATTTCGATATTTTGGTTGTCCTTGTCCTTGTAAACTATGGTAAATAACCGAGTATTCAACTAGAGTTGCATTTTGTTGTTTGGCGATAGATTTTATGTTTTCTAAAGTGGTATAATCCGAGGGAGGTTGAGTAGAAAAACGGGTCGTCAGTAATTCTACAAGCGCACGGGTACGTCCCTGCTCGGCAACTTCCAAAGCTGCATCGGTTTCGCCTCGGGCAATCAAGGCTTGCTGGAGGTGGCGGTAAGTTTTAGCCTGGACATCAAAAATAGACACTTTATAGGTATCGTAAGTGCCTAATCCTACTCGTATAGAATCCCAAATTTTAATTGCTTCTCGTAGCGTCTTTTCGGCTTGCTCAAAATTTCCCGATCGAAAGAAAGCGCAGCCAAGGTTGTTCAGCGTGCCTGCCTCTAAATGATGATCTTGCAGTTTTCGTGCGATCGTTAAACTTTGCTGATAAGAATCAATGGCTTTTTCACAATCTCCGAGTTCATTATATACATTGCCTAAATTTTCCCAAGCCTGCCTCTCTACAGGGTGCTCTGGAATTTGTCGCGCAATTTTGAGACTTTGCTGAGAGAACTCAATCGCTGTAGCATAATCTCCCTTGAAATAGTAAGCTTCACCTAATTTTGCCAGCGCATGAGCTAACAACTGGCGATTAGGTAGTTCCCGTACAATTGCTAAAAACTGCTGCTGGTACTCAATTGCTTTGTCATAAAGTCCCGCGTTAAGGCAAACTGAGCCTAGCTTTCCTAGTATCTGCCCTTCCAACTCACGCTTGTGTAGTAATTGTGCGAGACCTAAACTCTGCTGATAGAATTCACTTGCCTTGGTTACGTCTCCCAAAGATTGGTAAACCATTCCCAGTTTGCAATGAATCCAGGCTTCTCTTTGATACTGAAAGTTATATGGTTCTGAAGAAGCCTTGAGTTCTTGTGCGATTATCAAGCATTGCTGATAAGATTCAATTGCCTTAGCATAGTCTCCCAAGGAAAAGTAGGCTGATCCCAAATTTTCTAGTACCCACGCTTCATCCTCGCGGTCTTGAAGTTCCTGCATAATAGCAAGACTTTGCTGATAATACTCAATTGCTTTTCCATAATTGTTAAAATCACTGTAGGCTGATCCTAAATTTTCTAGTACCCACGCTTCATTCTGACGGTCTTCGATTTCTCGTGCTATGAATAAACTTTGTTGATAATGCTGAATTGCTTCGCGATAACTTCCCATAGCAGCGTAAGCCAGTCCCAGTTTGTTCAGACTCCTTCCTTCCTCCTGAACGTCTTCGAGTTTCTGGGCAATGAGCCAACTCTGCTGATGGCATTCAATTGCTTTGATATTGTTTCCTAGACTGTAGTAAACATTGCCCAGGCTATCTAAAGCTGTATGTTCTCCTTCTTCGTCTTCAAGTTCCCGCACTAGCCCTAAATACTGTTGATAGAACTCAATCGCTTTGACGTAATTTCTCATGTCGTTATAGATAAGTCCTATATTTTCTAGAGCTTCTGCTTCACCTTGGCGGTGTTTGATTTGCTGGTAAATATTGAGTGCTTCTTGCAAAGACTCTATGGCAGCTCCAGATTTACCAGTTTCATACTCCTCAATACCTTGCTGTATCAGTTGGTCAGCTTTAGCTTTTGGCTGTGCATTCATTTTGCCTTTGTAATTATATTGAAAAGTTTTTCAGCTTGGGCTGTCAGCATCCACAGGTTTCGATGCCCACTCTGCTTCACCTATCAGTGTAAAGGCTGCCCAAGATCGGGGGTTAGGATTTTGTTTCATTGTCATTAGCATCGCTTGTCGCAATGCTTGAGCTTTGTCGAGGTTGTTTTTAAGATTTTGATAAAATGCAGTCATTAAGAATGCAGTAGGGATATCTGGTACTGCCCACAAGGACACAACAATACTGGAAACACCAGCAGAAATGAACGACCGTGACAACCCCACCACACCATCTCCTGTAACTCTACCTCGCCCTGTGTCGCACGCACTTAAAACTAATAGTTCAGCATTAAGTTCCAGACCTAAAATTTCTTCAGGGGTGAGTATACCGTCATCTTCCCCGCAGGGTGCGAGAGCGATCGCCCCTGGTACGCCCTTACCCTTGAAGTCATCCAGTAACCCGTGGGTGGCTAAGTGAATAATCCTTGCCTTTGGCATCTTTTGTAAAATGGTGTTCTTAGTAGCTTTGTCACCTGTCAGGACTTGAGTCTTCAGAAGACGAGCAATCTCGATAGCTTCGTGTTGAGAACCGGGTAGAGGTCTTAAATGCCTGGGCGGTTGCCCAATCTCCGACGTTATTTTGGGCATTGTCGGATTGCCCACTATTAGCGCTTCGGACTCTAACTCTTTGGCTCGTTGCTGTTGATGACGAGTTAAGTCTAAAACTTGAATTGAAGGAGCTGTAAGGAGGGTATGTTTTTCAATCAGATATTTGCCTTCAGTGTCTTGCAAAGCAGGAAAGGGAAGAAGAAATAAAGCTCCTTGAGGGATGAAAGTAACATGAGCATTTGCATCCGTTGGCAAGAAGTCTTCAATGGGTAGAATTAAAAGGTCGTAGAGTTTCCGTAAAAACTCTTTTTCAGATTGCTGAAACTCAGGGTCGCTAACCACTACCGCATCGCGCCCCCTTGCCCCAATAAATTGACGGGAACTAATTACTAACTCCGCCAGCGATTTTTTATGTAGTTGCCATAAAGGTTTGAGATCGACTTGGCGAAAATATACTTTTCCAGTTGGTTGAATTACCCAAATAAAAAGTTCAGATTCCTGGCTGTTCTCTTGGCCTTGGACTTGGAACTCCTTATAAATGATTGAATATTCAACGAATGTGGCATTCTGAGCTTTAGTAATTTGTTTAATTTTATGAATAGTTGGTAATTCAAGATTTAAGTGAGTAGCTGTGGCAGCAGATAATCGCCTTGATAATAACTCTACAAATGCACGGGCTCGTCCCCGTTCAGCCACTTCCAGTGCCGGAGCAATTTTATTCTGAAGTATGAGAACTTTTTGCAAATGATTATAGGTACGAGATTGTTCTTCAAAAATCGACACTTTATAGGCATCATTGCTACCTAATCTTGCTCTTAGAGACTCCCAAACTTCAATTCCAGCCAGTAATGTTTTTTCTGCGTTCATAAAATTGCCAGATTGCCAGAAAGTATAGCCTAGATTATTCAAAGATTGCGCCTCTCCCAGACTGTCTTGAATTTCCCGTGCAATTTCTAAAGTCTTTTGATAGTAATTAATTGCTAGGGTGCAGTCTCCTTGGGAAAGGTAAACATTTCCTAAATTTCCTAGAGACCGTCCTTCCCCTTGCGGATCTCCAATTTGGCGTGCGATCGCCAGGCTTCTTTTATGGTATTCAATCGCCTTGGTACACTCTTCTAGGGCGAGATAAACACTTCCCAAATTTCCCAGAGCTTGCTCTTGTCCTAGGCAATCTCCAATTTCGTGTGCGATCGCCAAACTCCTTTCATAGCAATTAATCGCCTTGGCATATTCTTTCAGGGGAAGGTAAGCATTTCCCAAATTTCCCAAAGCCTGCTCCTCTCCCAAACGATCCTGAAATTCCCGGGCAATAACCCAGCATTGCTTGTAGCACTCAATTGCTTTAATATACTCTCCCAAAGCTAGGTAAGCATTTCCCAAATTTCCCAAAGCCTGCCCCTCCCCGTGGCGGTCTTTGATTTTCAGCCTAATTGCCAAACTCTGCTGCTGGTAATCAATTGCTTTGATATACTCTCCCAAAGCTAGGTAAGCATTTCCTAAATTCCCTAAAGCTTGTCCTTCCCAATACCGATCTTTCAGCTTCCGTGCAATTCCCAGACTTTGCTGTTGGTAGTCAATAGCTTGGATATAATTTCCTAGTGCTTCGGAAACATTTCCCAAATTTCCTAGAGCTTGTCCCTCTCCGCGCCGATCTTTGAGCTCCAGTGCAATTGCTAGATCTTGTTCATAGCACTTAATTGCCTCAACATAATTTCCTAATTCCTTATACACAATCCCCAAGTTTCCCCAAACTACCCCCTCTCTGTGGCGATCTTCAAGTTTTTGATATATAGTCAGTGCTTGTTTCCAAAAGATTAAGGCAGATTCAAATTGACTGGCTTGATACTGCATAAAACCCTGCATAAACAGTATGTCTGCTAAAGTTTTCGATTGCATCACGCACATCTCCTAGTTTTTACCTATTTATACTGTCCCGATCTTGCCATCTCTACTTTTTGCAATCAAAACTCAGTTAGATTCCCTGCTTATTCCGCTTCACCAATTAGTGTAAATGCGGCCCAAGATCGCAAGCTATTTGGATGCTGTATCATGCTCGTTAACATCGCCTGACGCAGTGCTTGAGCTTTATCGAAACCTCGATCTAGATTTTGATAGAAATCCATCATTAATTCTGCCGTTGCAGCATCAAAGACCGCCCATAGAGATACAATTACACTCTTGACTCCGGCAGAAATCAGGGAGCGAGATAATCCCGTAACACCGTCTCCTGTCAAGCGACCTCTACCTGTATCGCAAGCACTCAAGACAACGAGTTCAGCGTTGAGCTGCATCTGTAAGATTTCTCCTGCCGTAAGCAGTCCGTTATCTTCCCCTGATGGAGCTAGAGCGATCGCCCCTGGAATCTCCGCGCCTGTAAAGTCATCTAGTAACCCGTGAGTGGCTAGGTGAATAATCCGTGCTTCAGTCATTTGTTGTGCGATGCTTTTTTTAGTAGCTGCATCACCAATGATGGCTTTAGTTTTGAAAAGCTTGGCAATCTCAATTGCTTCGCGTTCAGCACCAGGAAGAGATCTTAACCGTTGAGGGGGTTTTCCAATTTCAAGGCAAACCTGGGGCATTGTCGGATTGCCTACCACCAGTATATCATTATTTTTTCCTCGTACTTGCTGCCGTTGCCGGTGGGTTAAATCTAGAATTTGGATGGAAGGGGCTGTGAGAATCGTATGTTTTTCGATTAAGTATTTACCGTTAGCATCTTGTAGAGCTGGGAAAGGAACTAGAAATAAAGATTCGTGAGGGATAAAAATAACCTTTTCATTAACATTTTTTGGCAGACAATCAGCAATAGGTTGGATTAGTATTTCATGGATATGCTGTAGATTTTGGTCGTCTGTGTTTGTTGAGTCAGGGGTGTTAACTGGCAAAGCGTCCCGTCCCCTAACACCTATGGATTCGCGGGTCGTGCTGACGAAATCTGCAAGCGCTGTGTTATGTTTCTGCCATAATGGTTTGAGGTTAACCCTCTGAAACGTAACTGTACCTAGCGGCTGTATTACCCAAATAAACAGTTCTGATTCCTTGGCTTGTAGTTTCCCTTCAGTTCTAAACCCATCGTAGATAATCGAGTATTCAACAAGAGTGGCATTGTGTTCTGTGGCTATTTGCTTGATGTGTTCAATTTTGGGTGGAGTTCCTGTAAATTGAGAATCGGTACGTTCTCGCAGTTTGCCAGCTAAAAACTCTACGAACATACGGGAACGCCCGCGCTCTGAAATTTCTAAGGCTTCTTCAAGTTTGTTTTGGTCAATCAGAGCTGTTTGCAGAAGGCGATAGGTTAAATCTTGTGTTTCAAAAAATGACACTTTTGGCGCAACATCTTCGCCTAATTCTGACCGCAGAGATTCCCCTATTTGAATAGCCTCATATAGATAAATTGTCGCTTTTTCAAAATCGCCACACTTTAATAAAGCATCACCTAGATTTTTTAGAGAATCTACTTCCCCGATCCGATATTTGATTTCTCGAATAATCGACAAACTCTGCTGGTGGTGTTCAATCTCTCTTTGATAGTCCCCTAGCTCACCGTAAACCAGTCCCAGTCTTCCTATAGTATGTGCTTCACCCCGACGGTCTCCAATTTCTTGCTTAATTTTTAAACTTTTTTGATAAGATTTAATAGCTTTATTAAGTTCTCCTGTAACATAGTAAAACCATCCTAAATTACCCAAAACATTCGCTTGTTCGCGAATATCTTTAAGTTTTTGGGTTAGTTTAAGACTTTTTTCTAAATAGTCTATTGCTTTGTCATAGTCTCCTATAATTTGGCAGGCATTTCCTAGATTACCTAGAGCTGCTGCTTGCATCCGAATGTCTGGGATATTCTGGGCAATTTCTAAACCTTGTTCGTAATAATTAATCGCTGGTTCGTATCGTCCCAGCTCAATGTAAACATTTCCTAGATTAATCAGGACATCTCCTGAGCCTTTATAGTCTTGGATTTCTATGGCGATTGCCATAGCCTTGTCCAGGTAATCAATTGCTTTTGCATAGTCTCCTAGACCTTCGCAAGCTAGCCCTAAATTTGTCAAAACTGCTCCTTCTGCCTGCCGGATACCAAGTTCTCGATAGATGCCAAGTGACTTGTTCCAAGAATGTAAAGCAGCTTCAAATTGACAGGCATGAAACTGATCGTAACCTTGCATAAGTAGCAAATCTGCACGTTGCAGAAGGCGGCGATTTAGGGATGAATTACTCTCTTGATTTGCCTTCAAACTTTCTGCCTCTTGACCGCTGGAACTGTCCATAATAATTTGTTGACAATCTTGTTGTTTTTGTGACTCCTAAGTAATGCCTAAAAAGGGCGATTTCACACTAGGACTTTGGGAGAAGCCACTAGCTTTTCACTATGCAGGGTTCTGCGTTGCAGGAAAAAAGAACGTTCTATTGTTGTCCACTCCTCATTCGGCGGTAGACTGGTAGGTCGAGCATCGCGCTCGCCGTTCCCCGTCAGTGCCATATCCAGTAACTGCTCCAAAAGCGTGTCGCTTTGTCGCGAGCCGGACTGTAGCAGTACGCTAAAGTCTACTGGGTAAGTTGTGGCAAAGACCTTGAAAGTTTCAGTTCCTCCCGATTCGGAATTGGGAAATTTGTCTGGTAGGTACAACTCTATCTGTTGACCTTGGCGTGCGCCAATGTTGACGTATTTACTGGGTTGAAACTGCTGGTTGGCTCCTGCAACCGGGTAGAGCGCAATTATCCCGTAAGTCAGCCCGAAGTCTAGAACACTGACATAGATCGGTTCATTATGATGGTTAACGATCTCAAATATCAGGCGATCTCCCTCTTCAAAAACAATCAGTCCGCTATCATCTTCTGGTTTAGCCTCTACCCAGTTGCCATCAAAAGCCTGTCGCTTCAGGATGAACTCCACTTGGCCGTTAAGTAAGCTTTGGAGGTTGGGGTTATTGAGAGCTAACGCCGAGCGATAGCGCACGATTTTCTCTAAGTTTTCGCGTATTATGACCTCAGCGTCGGCTTCGTCCACAGCACGAGTCGGCATCATGAGCTGACCATCTGCTCCCACCACAGCCCAAGTTGGTTTAGTAATGGCTCCCAACCGGGGTACAGGAGTGCCTTCTCTGATTTCTGTGCGGGGTGCGATGATATAAACCCGTGCATCAGCAGGTTCGCCCTCTTCGGCCGGGCGCAGCAGTGCTGAGGAAGAAATCAGCTCTAGCAACTCATTCACATTCGCTTCACAGTCCGTCAGCATGTGGATTTGTACCTTCAGGCGCATCTCGCCATAGAAGTGAGCTTCTTCTACGGCTCTAGTCCCTGCGGTAATAGAGCCAGTCAGATTTTCTTCAACAATCTCGGCATCAGATGTCACGGCGCGGACAGCCGTAATCTTTACCGTACCGAGTTTTTGAGTTTCCTTAGCTACTTGTTTGGTTCCTGATTGGTAAATAGCCCATTGCGAACCCGCAGTGAGTCCGTGAGCTGCGCCTGCGCCCAAGGTGACTCGATTGCCTGTGCGCTCCTTGAGCAATACAAAGCGGACAGGTTGGATTTCCCGCACGTTGAAGAGTTCCCTATCCCCCGCTCCTTCCATCTGCGGGTGCTGGGAAGAGTATTTTGCTGTCACTGAGGTACTCGTGCGTTCAAAGATATCGCGATAGGTTGTGCCTGACTTGGCTTGTCGCAATTGCTGGCACAAGAAATACGTCAAGGCTCCGTGGTAAGTTTTGCTGTTATCTTGCGTTATGGAGTGTTCGTAAGCTTTCTCCTCAGCACTACAGCCAGCGATGAGTACATACCGCTGACTAAGGGGTAACCAGCCACTAGAACCAACATCCCGCTGCGTTCCTCTAAGCAGAGTATTAGCTACAGGCGATGGTGGGAGTTCTTCAATTGGACGGGTATCGGGTTCAATCCAGCGATCGCTAGTGCCAAAAGTGTCGCGGACGATGCCCCCTGAGTGACAGGAATCGAAGAGGAGGGTTATGTACGGGGTCTTCTCGCTCAGGCGCAACAGCCAGTCGTAGAGTTCGTCGTCTGTGAGATCGCGGTTTTCGTGGGGATAGCGCCCACTATCCCAAGGCACAATGGTTTCGTCCATGCCATCGGGTTTGTCGCCCTCGCGGTCAGTCATCTGGGAGCCGTGACCGCTGTAGTGGATGACCGCAATATCGTCAGAGCCTACACGTTCAACTAATTGCTGTAAAGCCGTCAGGATATTGTCGCGGGTGGCCTGTTCGTCCAGCAATTGAGTGATGTGTGCTTCTAAAAAGCCAAAGTTTTCTTGCAGGATTTTGGTCATTAACTCCACATCGTTCATACAGCCTTGGAGTTGGCGTACATATTTGTATTTGTTGATGCCAATTAGCAAGGCCCACTTATTGTTTTTCACTGCACTGCTGCTCATAACCAGTCTACCTCGCCCGATTAACGCTCTCATTAACTTGCTCAGAATTCTGCTTCCGCTTGCACTCCTGCATGCTCCAACGACAGTGTCGCCAACGCTGGTAAAGACAATATTTTTGGCTTCCTTTTCAATAGTTCAGAGAGGTCTCAACTGAAGAGCTGCGATCGCGCTCTCGACGCAGGTAGGCAGGGTCTACAGGAATTCCCTAAAATTATAACTTCAGGGAAAGCTGCTTGTAAGTACCTACACAAAATTAATTACACATCCGACTTTGTTACTCTTTAGACGTATCAAGGGTTTCAAGTCAACTCAGTCGGCAATTAATTTTGTTTACCTACTTAATTACAGCAATGGCAGCGTTGGCTCCATGAGGATTGGCAATGGCTGCGGTCATTGCAGCCGTAACAATAAGCTGAAGAGCCGATGCGCGTTGTATAGTCGAGACTAGCATTCTGCCCGTTCCATAAGGATTTCCGAAGCGCAGCGGCTGTGAAATTTAGATTCACAGCAGCTTGATGCGAAAAGAAGCGAGTAATTTAAGTAGTTTTACTTTAAAATCCGCTTCATTTTTCCAATCCCTCACCCACCAAAGCTTCCAGTTCAGCTAACAGCTTCTCTAGTTTCTTTTGCTTTTTGGGGTCATCCCAAACCTTAGACTTTTTCACTCGCTGCAAAGCTGTATCTACGCGACTTTTAAGTGAGTGATTTGGTGCAGTCGCCTCCCCTGTACTTTTCGCTTTTAAATCGGCAATGCGCTGTTTGATTTGGGTCAGGGAGAGGTCGAGAGCGATCGCCTCTTCTAACAATTGGAAGCGCTCTGAGCTATCCTTAACTCGGGCGATCGCTCTGGCTTTAGTATACTCAATCTGTCCTTTCCGCAGCGCTCCAATAACATCATCTGGCAGGTTCAGCAACGGGAGGCGATTGGTTCGGAAACTCTCTGGAGTGTACTTCCCGACGAGTGCAAATATATCGCTTACTATTTGCCACTCCGAGCTGTGGATAACGTTATCCACACCGGCGCGTTCCGGGTGCGCGGCTGCTCCGAGCAAAGCAATAACTGACGAGGAGGTAGAGTTCAATTTCATTGCCAGCAATTGCAGAATTCCCTCAGTTTCCTCAATCGCATTCAAATCTTCCCGCTGCAAGTTCTCCAGCAGTGCAATTTGCAGAGCCTCTGTGTCTGTCAGTTCCCGAATCACAACAGGAATCTCAGTCAAACCTAACGACGAAGCGGCTCGATAGCGCCGTTCTCCCGCTACCAATTCGTACTTGTTGCCATCTATTGGGCGTACCAGGAGCGGTTGCAGAATCCCTAGCTGCTTGACTGACTCCACCAGTTCTTGCATAGCTGTCGGATCGAAATAGCGGCGTGGCTGCTGCTGGGGCAAGACAATTTTGTCTATGGAGACAAGGGAGGATGCGGCATCTTCGCTGTCGCTGGTTCCTAATAGAGCCTCAACCCCTTTGATTTGATAAGGCTGATTGTCGCGCTTTTGATTCATGCCAGAGCTAAGAGTCCTTGTGCAATAGTATCGAGTACGGCGACGGCTGGATGTTTTGGATTGTACACGGCCAGAGGTACGTGTTGCTGTGACGCATCGGCGAAAGCGACAGTCCGAGGCACGGCAGGGTAAATCGCACCAATCTTCTCCAGAGAAGTAGTAATTGACTGCAAACTTTGAAAGGCCTGTACAGTACGGGTATCGTACAGCGTCGGAATCACTCCAGCAATCTGCAATGAACGATTAGCGCGTTTTCTGACGCGAGCAATGGTTTGCAACAGCAATTCTGTTCCTTTGAGAGCTTTATATTCAGTCTGAATCGGAATTAAGACGTGAGTGGAGGCAACTAGACTGATATAGGATAGGATGCCGAGCGAGGGAGGGCAGTCTATCAATATGAAGTCATAGTTCGAGCTCAGGGGGTCAATGACTTCTTTTAGCCGACTATCTCTCATGTCAGCCACCACCAGTTCCAGCTCTGCTCCGCTCAAATTAATATTGGAAGGAAGCAAGTCCATGTTGTGAAGGTTTTTGCGGAGCGCCGCGTCAGAACCGTTCATAATAGACTCGTAGACAGTCTCCTGTAACTCAGATGGCTCCAAGCCCATGAAGGTGGTAAGTGAGGCTTGGGGGTCCATATCTACTAACAAGACTTTTTGCGAACGCCTCGCCAAATGGTAGCCTAAATTCATTGTCAAACTGGTTTTGGAGACACCGCCTGACTGGTTGAACAGCGCAATAATTTTGCTCATCTATTTTTAAGCACGCAATAAACGTGTTGATTCAACAACAATATTAGTGGACTGCGGCTTATTCTAGGCTAATCTTTGAAATAACTTTGAGAACCGCCTCTGATAACTGCGATCGCAGTTAGCATTGAACTATCGCAGTTAGCATTGAACTATCGCAGTTATCATTGAACTAGAGATGTTCAGCGCAGTCCCTACCCATAATCTTGGATTTGGGTGGGGTTCGTTCAAAGGTAGTGTTGAGTTAAATCGCTGATAATATCTAAGCTCATATTATCAACTAATTTAGTCAGAGCCACAGCAAGAGGCTTCTGCGACAGGGGGATTCGCTCAATCAACAGCCTTACCGCTTGCTCGTCTCCACAAGCGGCTGCTTTATAAAGCTTCTTAATCGACTCCCTCGGCAACACAGATAGCGACTCAGAAGTCAGTTGCATAACAGGCTCATCCTGTTCGGACTTCCTAGACGACTCCTCTTCATAGATATAGCGAACTCCCAAATGAAGCGCCATCTTCTCAAAAATTACTGTTTCTCGGAACGGTTTGGCAACAAAGTCATCGAAGCCATTCGACAAAGCGAGTTTCTTGGTTTCAACAAACGCATTAGCGCTCAAAGCAATAATTTTTGTATTGGAGCCGTCAGGCAGAGAACGAATTTTTCGAGCAGCTTGAAAGCCGTCTAAAAGCGGCATTTTCAAATCCATCCAAATTAAATCCGGCTTGTACTTTTGCCACAATTTAACAGCCTCAGTTCCGTTATCCGCAAACCACAAAAGAAAGCCGGCTGACTTCAATATCTGAGTTAGTAGCAACCGATTTGCAGACTCATCGTCCGCTACCAGAATGCGATAATTTTGTTGGTTGGGTGCCAGTCCATTCACTTGTTTTTGAGGCTGGATGTCACGGACTTTGCTCTGTGTTGCACGACTCACTTTAATGTAAAAACTGAAAACCGTTCCTTTCCCCACAGAACTTTTGACCTTAATATCGCCACCCATCAGCTTGACGAAAGAGCGGCTGATGGGCAATCCCAAGCCCGTTCCCGTTTGTGATTTCCTGCCAGTTGCTGTTTGCACCAACGGCTTGAACAAAATGCTAAGCTCGTCAGGCGCAATACCAGGACCTGTATCCTTCACTGAGAACTGGAGAAAGAATTTGGGTAACGGTTTTTTTGCCAGCGGCTGAAGGCATTTTACAGTCAGCTTCACCCTACCCGCCTCAGTAAATTTAACAGCATTACCTAACAAATTAATCAAAACTTGACGCAGCTTGCTTTCATCAGTTCGGATGTATTGCGGCACATCAGAACTGCGTTCAAAAACAAGTTGCAAGCCCGACGACTGAGTTTTGAGCTGAAATAAAAGTTTTAAGTCATCGAGCAAACTGTACAAGTCAACAGCAGTTTCTTCGAGGGTGATTTGACCTGCTTCAATTTTGGACAGCGACAAAATATCGTTGATTAGTTTCAACAAATGCTCGCCACTGCGATTGATAATATCTAAACTCGACTGCTGTTCCGGTGCAGTTTTTTTAGAGTTTACAAGGAGGTGGGCAAAGCCGATAATCGCATTCAGAGGCGTTCTCAATTCGTGGCTCATATTGGCCAGAAAGGTACTTTTAGCGCGATTGGCACTTTCGGCTGCAATTTTAGCTTGTTTTAGTTCCTTTGTTTTCTGTGCAACTTGCTGCTTTAAATCGCCAGAATATTCTTCTAACCGCTGGCGAGATGCTTTTAACTGGCAATTCATGCGCTCGAAAGCACAGGCTAGGGCTTCGAGTTCGGCAACACCGCTACCTAAAACTGTTGAGTCGAAGTCGCCACCAGCTATCGCCTCTGTTGCCGAAATTAACCGCTGCAGCCGCTGTTCTATTCTTAGGGAAATGGACAGCAAAAGGCAGATAGAAAGAACCAAAGCCAGCAGCACGAGCAAAATAGTGTTGCGGGTGTTAGCCTGAACTTTGTCCGTAAAATCGGTTTCAGGGACAACTGCTACAATCAGCCAGTTTAAGCTTGAAGAGTTTTCAAAAGGTCTGACTTGCAGTAAGTATCTAGAGTTGCTGGCGGTAAAGTTAAGATTTTGGCTGCTGTTAATAGCAGCGAGGCTGCCATAATGTTTAAGCAAATACTCTGTGGAAAGCTGGATTACTTGTTGTTGCAGAGCTTGGGCGCTTTCTCGCTGCAGTCCGTCAACAGAAATAGACGGTTTTGGTTCAGTTACCTCGTTCCGAGCCACTAAACGTCCCGAACGGTCTAAGATAAAGGCTTGACAGTTAGGGCTAATGAGGAAATCGTGCAAGTTGAATGTTGAGGTTGGGGTGGGAAAAGCAGGATTTGTTTTTTGTTGAGGCAATATTGTTTTTGGAGAGTCTGACCCATTTGTTTTCCCATTTGGTTTGATTGTGACTCCGGCTGTTTGACTTGGGGGAAGTTGGTTCACCGAACCAGTTTGCATTTTCTTATAAGTCCCTTCTTCTTTCCCAACCCCAACCCCTTCTTTTAAGTAGTTGTCAAGACGGTCAGAGATGCGGCTCGTTGCTTCTCCCAATAGCTGTGCAACTAAGTCATTCATTGTCTGCCGCCCTGTTTGAAAAGAAAGCCATCCCGTTAGAGCTAGTAAGGTTGAAATTAGGAGAGCGTTGGGGACTGTAAGCACAACGCGCAGCGGGAGGGCAGACTTTTTTTGAACTGAGCTTTTTGGGCTGAACATTGGTTAAAAAAAAGGAGTGGGAATGAGGAAAAAAAGGTTCTTCTTCAGAGGGGAGTAACACCAGAAGTAGAAGAGTTCTCCTCTTCTCACTCACCATCCCCGCTCGGTCTCGTTATGCTGTTTAACTAATTCCTATTAATAGTGCAGCCTCAAACCAATCTGAATCAGTCAAAAGCCATAAGTTCTCAGAGCGAGCGGTTAGTGACACAGGCTCCAGCCTGACTCAGGTTGGCAGTATTGAGGAGAGGATTCGCATCTCAACTTTTCGATAATCGGATGGGTAATAGGAAGTTAGGAGACAGTCAGTCAATTCTCTCCCACTCCCCATTCCCTACTCCCCACTCCCCATTCCCGTTACCTATTCCCGCAGCTCCGGCTCCAATCAAAAAGCAGAGCGACTTTTAAGAAGCCGAGTAGTTCGGGCTGTTGGCGGTTGTCGCTGTTGAAATCTTGTTCCAGGGTAGTTGAATTCTTCTCGTGCAATGCGGCTCAGCTCGACAATTACAGACAAGTCTACTCCGGCTCGTGCAGCAGCATCGGCCGCCGATAGATTCTGATTTCTTACCAGAGCTAAAAATTGTCGCACGCTGTAGACTACTGGGTCGCTGGCTGCTGTGTAGCCTTTTTGAATGGCAATCAGCAATCCTTTTTCAACATCTGATGCTGCGGGGGCGCGACCTCTATCAACGTTCAGAGTCGGCGACATTCTTGGGGTGACGGGAGCGATGCGAATTCCTAAGTGTTCTGGTTCTTTTTTGGTAGGAACGATGTTGAAGTTGTAAAGTCGCTGTTTCCCTTTTGAATCTACAGTTTTGATTGAAAGGTTAGTGATGGTAGCTGTGGTAGCTCCCGGAAAATTGAGCGCTTGAATGGGACGCAAGAAAACAGTTTTGGCTTGGCCGCTTGCCAACTGTGCGTCGGTGCTGAAAACTATTTTTGAGGGGTCGGCAATTAAAACGTAGGCGACAGCTTCATCGGTTGAGCTGAAGTCGATCGCACTCGCGCGACCGGGATAGACTAAAATATCGATCGCACTATTGACGGCAATATCTCGACCCACAGTTTGATAGCCTGTTACTCTTGATTGAGCAAAAGCACAGTCGGGGTAGCTTGCAGCAGCGAACACTGCTGTGAATAAAAGCCCTCCGAGGGAAAGCATTCTTGGAGATTGGATGCGAGTAGTCATGGCAGTTATCGGTAAATGTTGAGAAAGCTGTTAACAGTAATAGAAACCGGGGTTCCTTTATTAACCACAGCTACATTAGGGCGGTTTAAAAGTTCTTCAGTTGCTCTATCGGAGCGGCTTTCCATCCGTTTTGCTAAGGGGCTGAAGAAGCCATCGAGGACGGCTGACCAAATTTGGGGGTCTCGACTTTCAACGGTGGTTGTACTGCTCCCAAACCTACCGCTAATACTGCTAGAACTCCTGACTTTAGGCTCTGCGAATACTTGACCGACTCGTCCAACTCCCGACAGCACTGCGGTGAGGATATCCTGTCCGGCAACATCGGAACCTGGGTCGAAGTAGCCTGAAGCAATCAACGGCCCAGAGCCCTCTCCTGCAATCAAAATTGCGCCTTCTGGAATGGGCTGCTGTTTAATCTGACCGTTTCTATCAGAGTAGACGAGCGCCACAGCAGTAGCTTGTACCATGCGATTGGTCTTGCTGACGGTGCTGGCTTTGGCAATGACAACCGTGCCCGCAGGAAAAGCAATAGAGCCGTCAGTTGCCGTGAAGTCGGCTGTGAGGGTGACGGCAAATTTGTCGTAAAGCTGTTTGCCTGAGCCTTCATCCCACAACAGGGGAACCGAAACTACGCCGTTGACTGTGGTTCCAAGGGGAACCTGAGCTGTTTGGGGCGTGCGGTTGAGAATGCCTTTTGCCCCTGGGGAGTTTACTTGTTCTAGGGTAGGGGAATTTGTTAAGGCAGAAGCCTCTGGAGCAGCTTCTGGGGAAAGGGTTTGAAATTCTGTATCGGGCAAGAACGTTCGGCTAGCACTGAGTCGAGTCGCAGTCTCGATTGAGTTATCAGTAGAATCGGAACTTGTTTGGGGGGAAAAGGGAGCCGGAGTTAATTGGTTAGTGGGGTTTTGGGAGTTGTCGGTGGTTTCGAGGCTGTCCTCTCCATAAGGAAGCTCCGGGTGTAGCCTTTCCCCGCTGGCGTTATTTGGGTGGCTATATAGTTTTTCTGGGATTTGCTCGAAAGAAACGTATGAGGGTGGCGACTTTTGGTTGCCGATATTGACTGTTAGGAATTCAGTTGTTGGAGCTGGCTTTGTCAGAGCGGCGGCGGTAGCACTTGTTGTCGCTGGAGTGCTTGGTGTTGCACTCACGGCATTCGCTATTCGGTTAGGGTCAAAATTTCCCCTAATTTGTCCGAGTTGGGCGAGTTGGTTCCACCGCTCAAACGGGTCGATTTTTTCTTCTGTTGGAGTTGGAATTAAAGGTGGGGGTATTAACGGTTTGAGTATGGGGGCCGGTGCGGGTGTTCTTGAGGGTACTCTTTGAGGTATGGGTGCGGGTACTGTTACCGTCCGCACTACTGTTCGGGGTACGGGTAGGGGTTCGCGTAGAGGAGTAGGTGGCGGTGCAGCGCTCCGGGTAGCGACTAGACGCGGAGTTCGCGGATTTCGTGGGGCTCTTGACGGTTTGGGCGACGGTTCTGTTTTGGGTTTTGCGGTTTTTTGCGGTTTTTCGGCTAACAGTTTTTGTTGGTCTTGGTAAGCTAATTTAGCCAGCAACTCCGGTTTTTCATCTTTAATGGTGCCAGAAGAGCTTTCTTTTGGTGTTGATTGTGCGATAGCTTCGCGAGGTGATTTAGGCTTGATAAATTGCCAAATCAGCAGTCCTAGCAATAGTATTCCACCAGTCAATAGCAGTATTGTCACTGCTCTAGGAACGCCTCTTTCGGAAACAGGCGGGGGCAGTGGGCTTTCCTCATCTTGAGCGAGTTGATATTGAGTTTCAAGTGTTAGGGGTGCATTGGGGTCGAAATTAGCAATGAAGTTTTCATCAATATCATCGTCAGAAGGGGAAGGGTTTGGAGAAGGGGAAATAGGGGAATTGATGTTATCGTCATCATTATTAGGGGTATATTCACTTGATGCAGTTGTATGATTCATATTGGCTGTAGTGGTACTATTATCAGGAGTGGTATTAATTGGATTTTCGGTTAATCCATTTCTTTTGTTAGTCATGGCTTTAGAGTTGAATGTGTTGTGTTTAACTGTACATAAAAAAGCAAAGAGAGAAGACTTCAAGCAAAGGGATGGAACATACTAAATGTTTAAATTATTTAGTTGTTACGGTAGGTTTTTAAATTTACCCACTTGCAGGTTCGTCCCCTTTCCATGTCTCTTTCCTTTTCT
This sequence comes from Microcoleus sp. LAD1_D3, assembly GCF_036702135.1. NCBI lineage: Bacteria > Bacillati > Cyanobacteriota > Cyanophyceae > Oscillatoriales > Microcoleaceae > Microcoleus > Microcoleus sp. LAD1_D3. The sequence continues at coordinate 26,864 of NZ_JAUBSB010000054.1, forward strand.
ATGGTTTGAATTCGACAATTCGGGAAATTTCTAATCCGGCTGCTCTCAAAGAGTGAATAGTCTTCTCTAATTCATTAGCGTTTTCTTTGAGAGGGGATTTGGGAATTTCTACGGCTTTGACGGTGAAGGTTCGATTAAACTGTTCTCGGCTTTCTCCAATGCCTTGCTCTAGCACTACGCGAGTAGCAATTACATCTATTTCCCAAACACCTCTTTTTATTTCTCTGGGTTCTGAGATGTGAGAGATATAGACTCCTGATCGGGTTTTTCCTGAATAGATGGTGTTGGGAACGAGTTTGGCAAGTTCGACCAGGGAAGCTTTACCAAACTCTGATTCCATCATCAAGGAACCCATCCAAGCAGTTGTAGGAACTTGGGAACCTTTAACTTTAATGCCGGGGTCTGGGTCATTTGTGCCGGGAATTTTGCCTGACCAAGCCCAGGTTAAATTTACCCAACTGGATACAAAATTTTGGATGATTTTCGGCTCTCTGTACAGTTCATCTTGTTCTGCAATTCGTGCTGCGGTTCCGTCTTTTAACTGGACAAAGGTAACTTTTCTTTGAGATAAGGCTCTCAAACTGACTGTATTCACTAAAACAGTAATTGTCAGGAGGAAAACAAAGCTTGTGAGTAGAACAAAGCACAAGGCTAAGGTGTTTTTAGATTCCGGGAGTAAGGGTTGTGATTGTGGGAATTTCATATTATCGAAGGGGATGGCGAGATGGGGGATAGAGAATAGGGAGATAGGGAGGGAATGGATTGGGAAACTGGGTTTGAGTAGTGAGTAACAACTCGGTTCGGTGAAGAAAAAGCTATCGGAATTTCCTTCCCCTAGATCAGTTTTCCAGCAATAACGCCGATCGCGTTACTGGCAATATCTGTAAGCTGTTTGGTGCTATTGGCGATCGCACTGTACAAAGCAGTTCCTCCACCCTTGGCAATTAACACGGCAAGAACGGGAGAAAACACAGCTAAAAAGAATAAAAAGGCGATATCTGTAACTAACTCTGCATCGGACTTGACAATCACTACAGCGACTAATCCAACGACAATGTTGTACCCCAATTGCACTCCAAATAACGACAGAAATCCTATTAGCCAAGCCCAGATAGGTTTTCCTTGGAGTGGCAATAGTGATAAACCCATTGCCAGAGGCCCGAATAAAGCTGTTAGCAACAAGGCTGCTTCTAAAATATTGACAAATGCCCACTGTACTGATCTAAGAATTAAGCGAATGATGGGCAAGACAGTAGACCTAAAAACTTGTCCTGCAAAATCGCCATTTCCTATATCCTGAAGATTGGCAACATTGCCTAAGTTTTCGACAAATCGCTGCAAGCTTTTGAGAGGTCCTCCATTTTGCTGTTCGGCTGCCTGGAGGATTTGTTGAGCGGGCTGTTTTTTGCTGTTCCAACATTCCACTAAAGCTGATCCAACTTTGCCCTGACATTCGCTGTAGAGTTTTTCGATTTCTTCTTTGCCAGCACTGGTGAGGTTAACGTCGCTCAGGGCAGTTCTGAAGGTCATTTCTCCGACTTGAATTTTCATAATTTCTTGAACTTGAGTGCTGCCTACAGCTTTGATGAATTTGACGCTTTCAGCTAAGACTTTACCGTTGTTGCTGAGAAATACTACAATTACGAGTGGCCAGATAAACATGGCTACTAGCTCTGACCAAGACTGTTTTTCGATGATTTCTTTGCCACTGGTGACAGCGAGGTAAGTAACAGATATTCCCGCCAGAATTAGTCCTAGTTTGACTAAGGCAATCCAGAGAGAGGATTCTTGAGTGTTGAAGGTGTTAGACCAAACTAAATTCCACGATTCGACGGTTTTTTGAGAGACTTCTATAGCGTCAGATAGAGTGTCCAGGGCTTGTCCTGCTGTGCTAGTTTGGGCGATTAGTTGTGTCAGCATCGCGGTGTCTCCTTGTTGTGATTTCAGTCTTCGCTTGCCCCCAGGGTGATGCCTCCCGGCATTTGAAACAGTCCGGCTTGAGTAGAAGAAGCGGTAGCCGCCGCAGCATCCTGCCGTCTCTGGGCTGTGTTAATTTCGTTGAGTTCTTCAGCTTGTTGAGCGTTGAGAATGTTGGCAAAACTGCGATCGATTTGAGCTTGCTGGCCCTGCATGACTAAGGCACTTTGATTTTCTGCTGATAAGGCTGCTTGCTTAGCTGCGATCGCACTTTGTTGAGATATGTTTCTCATAATGTTCTGTGTGACATCTTGACCTTCTGAATCAGCACCCAATTCCATTGAATTTTGGCTCTCGCGATGAGTTTGCTCTACGTTCTGCTGGACAATTTCTTTCATCTGAGCTTGCTTTTGTTGAGCTTCTTTACTGAGAGTGGCTTTATTGGCTTCACTGACAGCACTTTCTCTTTCTGCGAGTTCTGCGGTATTCTCTTTGAGGCTGTAAGAATCTTGCGGTCTCTTCTCTAAAGCAGCGGATAGTTTTGTCCCTTCGCTTTCGGAGGTGTTGCCGTCCATTATGCTTTTAACTGCTTCTTTTAGGTCTGGAACTTTCAATTCTCCCAGGAATGAAGAGAGGGTTGACTCTATTTCACTGCTAAAATTTTCGACTTTATTTAACAAATTGTCCCAGATGCCTGAGATGCTGTCGGAGATGGTGGAGATGGTATCGGAAATTTCGCCTGTTATGTCGCTAATTGTGTTTTCTATACCTCCTATTTCTTTCGGGTTGCTCAAGAAGTTATTAGCTGATTGTTGGATTTGGCTTTCTATTTGTTGATTGGGAACTGTGAAGCTGGAGCGGTTGAAAGTGCTGCTGTTAGGATTGTTTAAGCTGGGAAGCTGTGTTGCAGTCGGATTGCTGTCAGAGGTTTGAGCTTTTGCTTCAACAGAATTTAGTATTAAGCTCAGCCAAATTGCAGGAATGCCGAGGGCAAGTTTAACAAGCAATTTCGGTGATTTCATCGGTTTTTCTCCGTCTAGCTAGCAATAAGGTCTTGAGGGGATTTGTGTCCATTGATATCAGTGACTGCATTCTTGCCAATATTGGTTAAGGAACGTCCTTCTTTAACAGCTTGTACGTATTCAGAGGCAAATTGTTTGAGTGCTAGCAATTGCCCTTTTAACGTATTGGGATATTGAGCCATCACTCGCGCACGAGCCATCAATTCAGCTTGATTATTAGCCACACTTGCTAATATCATTTCGCCTGGATAGTATCGGCTTTGCCAGAAACGACCTCCTTTTTCAATTAGCCAATTGGAATAAAGGTCGGCAGCTCTGGGAAGGAAAGCTTCTGTGGCATTTTGGCTAATTATTTCAGCCGGATATCCCAAATTTTTGATCCAAGAAGTGGCTCCGTTTGATGTCAATCTTCCGGTAATTCGATACACCATGTTTTGCATAATCATAGTTCCCGCACTACAATCGCAAATACTGTCGATATCTTGGGATAGCAAGAGCACTGAAATGCCATTTTTTCTACCCACTGCACAGAGTTCGCCTACTACTTCAGCAAATCCGTCTTTCTTAAACAAAATCGAAAGTTCATCTCCGATAAATAGGCTTTTAGGGTGAGAAAGTGCGTTGCGGATGCAAGCAGCGTGGGCGTTAATGGCCATTAAATACTGGTCTTGTTCGTTGCCCAGACCGCTAAGGGCAAAAAACTTAACAGCGGGTTCGGGTGAAAATGTACTCGGTCTGCCAATTGCTTTCCCTAAAGGTGAGGCTAGTAAGGCGTTACATTGAGTGGTAATTTGGTTGATGGCAATGCGGTCGAAGTCGGTAAAGTTTTGTAGGTTTAGTTGCTCTTTTGTGCAGAATTTCAGGAGGTTTGTGAGGGTTGGCATTTCTTGCCACGCGGTCGATTTCCAGCCTTTTTCAAATGCCGTATTGTAGCGCTCGATAATGTCGGGGTCTTCCAGAAATTTTTTCAGAGTTAGCAGCAAAATGGCATCGACTCGCTGCGCTAATTTTGGGTCGCGGACTTTACCCATGCTGATAATAGTCAGCGCTTTTCTGATAAACTCTTTCCATTGGTCTAGTCGGCGCGATCGCTCTTCTCTGTCAAAACGCCTCAAATCGGGTATTTCGAGTAGATTCGAGCTGCCAGAGGTGATGTCGTAGTACGCACCGTCGTCGCCTAACAGTTTCACTGCTGTCTCAAAGGTACTGCCGCTTCCTGCTGAGATATCCATGCCGACGACTGGGATATTAGCGGCTATTGCATCGACTGCAAATCGCCATCCCAAAACACTTTTACCGGAACCAGACTCGCCTGTTATGACAGCGCGGCTGGTTTGGTTGTGCATGAGGTCAACGTACACGGGTTTGCCACCTTTGGTGATGAATTCAACTCCTTTTGAGTCGATGTCCCTTACAGCAGTTAAGGGCAAAATACCGGGGACAGTTTCGGTGTCTAAGGTGAGGCGACGTTCGTTAATTAGCGAACTGCTGTGCAACAGCCAGCTTACAGTAATGGGCAAAGTTTCTAGCCACAGTTGCCAAGCAATGTTGCGCTCTCTTAATACCTTGGCAGAGCCGAAGCTGTGGGAGAGCATTTGGCAAGCGTGTGTTAGTTGCTCCGGCGTTGGTCGGTAGACTAAGAAGGTGACAGCAGCGTGAATTGCTCTTGCACCTTTGTACATTTTTTTCTGGGCTTCAAAGGATTCTTCCTGTTTGACTTCTGCTCCTACATCGCGACCTTGACCTTTTTCTAAAGCGCGTTTTTTGGCAGTTTTAGATTGTTTAGCTTGCCTTGCTAAGTTGTCTTGAATAATAAAGTTGGGAGCGGCGCTAATTTCGACAACGGCTTCAGTATCGCGGACGTAGCTGTTGCTCATAATTTTCCAGAGCCATTGCAGTTGCTCTCTGGTATTGAGCCAGCCGCCGGGGCCCTCTTCCATTGTTAGCACGCCGCATTCTGCGTTTCTGCCGGGGAGCAAAATGCGTGAGCTAGCTTTTCTGTGTTCTGGGCAGCTCGAACGGCCGCTCATACCTTCAATTAAAATGGTGCAGGCGTGTTTGTGACTGTTGAGGGTTTCGGTTAGTTTGTAGTCGGACGCGGTTTCTTTTAAGGTGAGAAGTTGGGGAATAGGGGGTACGGGTGAGCTGTTGAATTTTTGCCACAGCCATCCCCACAATGCTTGGGCATTCATGGGTTGAATTTCCAGTCCAATTTTGGTGTTTAGCAAGAGTTCCCACCGGATGTAGCCTTGCTCGAAAGCATCGAGCAGCAGTTGTTTGTAAAAGCGTTCAGAGTAGATGCGCTGGTTGCCTGTAAATTGTGCAGCAATGCTGTTGGCTGTGTTGATAATTCCATTGATGAATTTACTCAGAGGGTCGTTGGATTTGGAGCCAGATTGAGCGTTGAATGTCCAAGTGCAGAAAATAGTTTGGTTCCACAGTTGTCTGGTGCCTGCTAAGTTGAGTTCTTGAATGCGTTTCTGTTCGTTACGAACGAGTACAGAAATGGGTTTGAGGTGACAGTTGTCAGCCAATTCAGTTAACTGTTGCTGGCGAACGCAATCGCTGCTGTAGCAGCCGGTGTGAAAGGTCATTTTTTCGCCTGGGGGAATGTCTTTTAGCCCTTCTTCTAAGGCGGTGGCTGCATTGTTTACTTCATGGCGGTACAGGATGTTGTGAAAGCCAGCCGTCTCGAATCCGAATACAATTTGGTATTGACTGCCTTCATTCAGTAAGTAACCACAAACTTCTCGACCATCCTTTTTGATAGTGACTAAACACAGGAGGTTTTGGTAGTTTTGGAAGGGCATAAGTCGGCTGTTACCTCCTTGTTGAGTGGGAGCAACTTTGGGTTTAAGTTTGACTCGGACTTGTGAATCGCTGATTCGGTGGCGAATCGGGTTTGGTCGGTGTTGGGGAACGGGAGAAAGGTATAAAAGATTACCGTTGTACCACTCATTCCCCGGCGGAGGTCTAAACCTGTCTACAAAAAGGTGAGGTTTGTTACCTGTCAGGAGCCACCAGCTTACAATTAGCCAGAAAGTAGTGATGAAAAACCAAGGCATTCCTAAGCGGAATAGGCCGTTGGTGAGGATGTAGGAAATTACAGTGATTAGCATCCAGGGAATTAGCTGTTCCGCTGGAATGATGCCGATGCTGGCTTGTTTGCCGAGAATTTTGTTGACGGAAATAAAGTCTTTATCTGGGTCTTTGAGCATAATTTAAAGGGTTTAGATTTGAGGTTGAGATGTGGGAAGACAAACCCTTCCCCTTTGGATAATTAAGCTCCACCTCCGCCACCGCCATTGCCAATGAAGAGGAAAGTTATTACGTCAATGGCAATTACAATGGCAAAAGCTAAGGCAACTTGAGTCACAATTGGTCGCCAGTCATTGCCTTGCTGCGCTTGGTTGTAAGCAAAAAGAGACGCGGCTGCTACTAACAAAAGGAAGGCTCCGCGAATTAAGTTGAAAATCAGTTCGATGACTTCGGCATCAATAGCTTCACCTCCTGCGGAAGCCGCTCCTTCTGCTAGCTCAGTCATAAATTCTTCTAAGCCGGAGAGGAAGATGGCGTTGGCGGGGGAATCGAGCACGGAGCACAGTGCAGTGGAGGTAATGATGGCAGTAGCAACGTGCCAAAATCGAATTTTGCAGCCGATATATCGCTCTACAATTGGAATTGCTTTAGCGGTGTGCCACAAACTCAAAAAGACTATGCTGGAGCAGCCTAAAGTTGCAATTAAGAGCGGGTCGTGAAGGCTGAAGTAGATGAGTGAGGCCAGGCAAATGCCGATGAAGGGAATGTCGCCCCGTTTGATTTTCTGTTGTTTTAACCAGCGTAATAATGAGTTTTGATTTCGTTCATGTCTTGTTTTGTCTAAGTAAGTAGCCATGTCACTTGCTCGCTAAATTTATTGCTTAAATGCTAATTTAAGCTGCATCGACTGCCTGCAAAATCACCAAAAACGGTGATTTTATACAGTGACAGTGACCCCCTCCAAATGGAGGGTGCAAGTGAAAAAAGTTACAGCCCTTTTCATGAAGCGTGAGGTACACAGAGAGCGTAGGCAGTGCCCATTGGTGTCAACTTAAGATGGAATCAAATTAACCAACAGCTTCAGGAGTTAGAACGTCAACGCCAATTAGAAGTGGAACGCCAAAAAATTTTGGAGGATAAGCAAATTGAGTATTAAGCTAAAACCAGCGATACTGACACCAGCTATTATCATCGAGCTAGAAAGGCAATTAACGAGACTTTTGTTAGCGCGATCGCGTTCATGGGTGCTCCGGCTTTTTGGGCCTCCCCATCTTTGACCGCATTACACCCCTTCCAAGCGCAAGAAATGCACCCGCCCCGACAACTCGCCAGCGACAATCGTCACTCCATCCGATGCCACAGCACAAGCCTCAATCGGGCTGTCCCCAGTGAAACTAGCAATAATCTGACCGCTTTCCAGGTTCCACAGTTTTAAGCTATTGTCAGCTGAGGCAGAAACCGCGCATCGACCGTCTGGCATCACTGCTACCGCATTGATAAAGTTAGTATGACCAGACAGGGTACGCCAGGTCTTTCCAGTATTGAGATCCCATAGTTTCAGGGTTTTGTCAGCAGAGGCAGAGATTGCCTGTCGCCTTTTTGGAATCAATGCTACTGCAAAAACTGGGCCATCGTGACCGGAGAAGGTGCGTAATGGCTTGCCACTGCTAAGGCTCCACAGTGTTAGAGTCCCGTCCCATGAGGCAGAAACTGCTTGCCGTCCATCTGGTAATACTGCGACTGCCATCACTGGACTAGCATGACCAGTAATGGTACGTAATAGCTTGCTGCTGTTGAGATTCCAAAGTTTCAGGGTGCGATCAATTGAAGCTGAAAGTGCCTGCTGACCATCTGGTAATGCAGCGACCCCAGTAACTCCGCTGACGTGGCCAGACAGGGTACGCAATACCAAACCATTGTCTAAATTCCACAGTTTCAGTGTGAAGTCATCTGAAGCAGAAACTGCTCGCCGCTCATCTGGTAGCACCGCCACGGCACAGACTGCGTTGGTATGACCCAACAAAATCCGAATTTCTGCCCCGCTGTCCAAATCCCAGAGCTTTAGGGTGTTGTCCCACGAAGCAGAGATAGCCTGCCGTTTTTTCGGTAGTATCGCTACAGCTTTGACCCTATTCGTATGCAGCAAAGGACTGTACGAGCCTTTACTATTGTCAATGTCCCACAATTTCAGGGTGCCGTCATCTGAAGCCGAGATTACCCGTTTCCCGTCTGCCAGCACCGCCACTGTTCTGACCCCTTGGGCATTATCCGATAGGGTAAACTCTTCTGCTCCACTATCTAAATCCCAGACTTTTATGGTGTTGTCCCATGAGGCTGAGATTGCTCGTTTCCCGTCTGCCAGCACCGCCACGGCTCTGACTCCGGCAATATGACCAGATATGGTGTGCAATGCTGTGCCACTGTTTAGCTCCCACAGTTTCAGAATGCCGTCCCCAGCACCAGAAACCGCACGCTGACCGTCCGGTAGTAACGCAACTGTCGCAACCCCTCTGTTATGACCAGATAGAGTGCGTAATGCTGTGCCACTATCAAGCTCCCACAATTTCAGAGTGTTGTCATTTGCGCCAGAAACCACCTGCTGACCATTTGGCAGCGCTGCTACTGCCATCACCCCATATTCTGGGTTATGTCCGGACAGGGTACGCAACTGCTCACCGCTGTTGAGATTCCACAGTTTCAGAGTCCCGTCTTTTGAAGCTGAGACTGCCTGACGTTTTTCTGGCAATACCGCTACTGCCATCACCCCATAAGCGTGACCTGACAGAGTGAGCAATTCCTTACCAGTGTTGAGATTCCACAATTTCAAAGTGCCATCGTCTGACGCTGAGACTGCCTGCAACTCATCTGGCAGCACTGCTACAGACATAACTGGTTCAGTATGTCCCGACAGGGTACGCACTACTTCTCCAGTGTTGAGATTCCATAGTTTCAAAGTACCATCATCTGACGCTGAAACGGCTTGCTGTCCGTCTGGAAACACTGCCACTGCGTTGACCCCGCCAGTATGTCCCGACAGGGTACGCAGCAATCGCTCGCTCGGTTGCGTTAGGCTAGGCGTTAGCGGACGAAACCAGGGGGCAGCTTTCCACTGTTTAGCTTGCTGGAGCATCACCTGGATCTCTGGTGCTTTGTATGAAAGCAAGCGACCTAGCAGTTGTCCAGGTAGTTGCGTTTTATCTTGCTCCAGGATGTGCGCTGACAGCCGGAGTGCGCCTTGAATTAATCTCAGATTGTCTGCATTGCGGTTCACCTGTTCCCCAGAGGTTGAGAGGTCGGGTGTGAAGGCAAGGTCGTAATCTTCAATTAGTGGCTGCGGCTCCAAAGCTGAAACCTTGGCTTCTATAAAATCGAAGTCGAGCAGCAAAGTGTGCAGACGGTCTAGTTGAGAAGACTCTACCAAGAGCTTTGGTAGATCCCGCAATCTATAAATCCGCGTTCCCTGTGGTAGTTGCTTTAAACGTTCTGCTAACTTACCCATCGTCAAACATCCCTTGCCACAGCCTATTTATTTCAAAATCTGCTTGTTATTTTGGATGCCAGGTGAACTGAAAGGATAAGGTGATCGCTTTCGTAAATGTGGGATCTAACGAGTGTATCCTTGTTGACTACATCACATCCCTTCCAAACGCAGGAAATGCACCCGCCCTGATAGCTCGCCTACAGCAATAATTCTCCCATCTGATGTCATGGCGCAGGACCATAGCGGAGCATCACCAATGAAATAATCGATAACTCTCCCACTTTTCACCTCCCAGACTTTGAGAACATCTTCTGAAACCGAGATAGCCCTCTGTCCATCCAGTGTTACTGCTACTGCCCTAACATCAGTATGACCCTGTAGAGTATGCAGTTTGACTCCAATTTTTAAATTCCAGACTTCAATAATGGCTTGCGAAGCACAGATCGCCCATTCCCCATCTGGTGTTACTGCAACCGCTCTAACCCAGTCCGTAGACCCTTTGAAAGTAGATGGGTTACCTTCACCGTTCAGTGTCCAAACTTCAAGAGTATTGTCGGATGAAGCAAAGATAACTTGCTTTTTATCCGTCGTAGTTACTGTTACGGACAAAACGTTAGTATTATCCCTATTAAAGGTGTGATGTACTTCTCCAGTTTCCAAATCCCAGATTTTTAGGGCATCTCGCGAAGTTGAGAATACCTGCCGATTATCCCGTGTCACTGTTGCTGAAAAGACGGTATCGGTATGATCTGTGAAGGTGCGACATATTTTTACACTCTTCAGATCCCACACTTCCAAAATATTTTTTTCAGCATAGATTGCCTGTTGATTATCTGGTGTTACTGCTAAGACGGTACCAGTATGACCCTTACAAGCGTGCTGTACCTTTCCAGTTTCTAACGCCCAAATTCTAAAAGTGCTGTCAGTTGAAGTCGAGATGGCTTGCTTCCCATCCGGTGTCACTATCACCGCAGTAATTTCTCCAGGATGACTTATTGGAGGGAATCGTTCACTTCCAGTTTCCAGATCCCAAACTTTAAGTGTATTATCGAGTGATGTTGAGATAGCTTGCTTTCCATCCGGCGTTATCACTATGTCCTTAACCCAGGCAGTGTGCCCTTGTGAAGTCAGTTGTTCTGCTTCATAAGCTAAGTTCCACACCTTGAGCGTTTTATCCGTTGAAGCTGAGATCATCTGTTTTCCATCCAGCGTTACAGCTATCGCTGTAACTCGGTTGGTCAGATCTTTAAAGCTACACAGTTCGGTTCCACACTCTACATCCCAGACTTTGAAAACTGTATCGGCTATTATCCCAGATGAATCTGAAGCAGAAATCACCTGCTTACCATTCGGTGTCACTGCTACTGCTGTAACTTCTCCTGTATGACCTTTGAGAGTGCGTAGTATTCTCCCAGTCTGCAAGCCCCAAATTTTAAGAGTACAATCAGCCGAAGCAGAAATTACTTTTTCCCCATCCGGCGTCACTGCTACTGCTGTGACTTCTCCCGTATGACCTTCGAGAGTGTGTAATATTTTCCCAGTCTGCAAGTCCCAAATTTTAAGAGTACAATCAGCCGAAGTGGAAATCACCTTTTGCCCATCTGGTGTTAATACTATTCGTCTGATCCAGAGAGTATGACCTTGCAGGATACAAAATACTTCTCCAGTTTCGCAATTCCAAATTTTGAGAGCATAGGCACCAAAAGCCGAGATAACCAACTGCCCATCTGGGGTAATTGCTACTGACCAGCCATTACTTGTTGGGTCTTTGAAGGTTCGCTCTTTGGTCGTATTTTTTAAGTTCCAGACACTGACAGCATCAGCCGAGGCAGAAATAGCGCGACATCCCTTTGGCGTTATTGCAATTGCCATTGCAGATTTGGCTACTATTGCCGTCATCTCTCTTGTATGGTCTTCAAGAGTTTGTAACATTTCCCCAGTCTTCAGATTCCAGATTCTAAGAGTTCGATCGACTGAAGCGGATATAGCGTGTTGTCCGTCTGGTGTTACTACTACATCTGTAACGGTTCTGGTATGACCTACCAGAGTTCGTACCAATCGGTTGCTAGGTTGCGTTAGGCTGGGGGTCAAGGGGCGCAACTTGGTATCTAATTGACACTGCTTTGCTGCCTGTTCCAATAGTGGTTTAATCTCAGATGCCTCCAATGGCGACAAGCGTCCCAGCAGTTGTGCCGTTAATCGCGTCTTATCCTGCTCCAGGATATGCGCGGACAACCGCAGCGCACTTTGAATTATTCTCAGATTCTCACCCTTACTCTTAACCCACTCTTCAGAATTTAAGATGTCAGGAATGAAAGCCAAATCATAATCTTCAATCAACGGTTGTGGCCCTCATTCAGAAACCTTGGCTTCAATGAAATCAAAATCTGTTAGCAGGATTTGCAGCCGATCTATTTGAGAAGACTCTGCCAGAAGTGTTGGTAGCTCCTTCAATTTATAAATTCGGCTGCCTTGTGGTAGTTGCTTTAAACGTTCTGCTAACTTACCCATCGCCGTACAAATCCTGCCATAAACTATCTGCCATCAGAGTTTTTATCCCCTTAATTGTTATCCCCGCTTTCTCTACAATATCCTTGCGGTTGAGAAAACGGCGGTAACTATCGTGATAAAGCCTGTAAAAGATTTGCTCGTATCGATCTAGTTTGTGTAAAAATTGTTTCCATTTATTCAGTACATATTGCACGGTAAATTCAGCTTCTTGTTCTCCCGTATGCTTGATGATTTCAACAATATCCTCATAGGGAATAGGGCTAAGTGTTTCCGACAGGATGTAGACAATTCTAAGCTTAGTGAGCGGCGGCGGGTCAGTGGTCATGCCCATGAGTTGCCAGTGATTCTCGTAATATGCTTCTAAACCCTGCGGTAAGCTTTCAATGCTTGCATCTTGGTAAATTCCATCCTCAATTTCTACTAGCACACAGCGTAGATACATAAAGTTGTTTTCGCTCTTGTCGGCTAGTTGGGTGATGAAATCTTCGACTGTCAAGCCGCTACCCTCAATCCACTGGCGCAGTCGCTCATGCTCATTAACGTGCTGCCGAATATAGGCCCGGACATCTTGTAAGCTAAGGTCAGCGTATTCCTCTGCCATCAGGTCAAACAGGTACTTCGGGGTGTCAACCACAAACAAAAGATCGACTCCCCGCCGCCGTGACATCACGAAGTAAACATTTTTAGGCAAGTAGCGGGGCAGGTAGAGGATGTTTTTACTGTTTTCCTGGCTGTCTGGGTCAACTTCATCCAGCGCATCAACAACGATTACCAGTCGCTCTCCTGGCTTGAGTTGTTCGCTGACTTCAGACAGCAGTTTTCCCAAAAAAGTATTGTTTTGGTTCGCATCGGGCGGCAACTCCGAGTAGGGCAAGCGGTATTTGGCGATCAGTTGCGTGCAGACACTCTCTAGGAATTGGCTAGTGCGGTTGATACTTCCCAGGCGATCGTTGAAATGGGCTACGCATTCATGTCGTCGGACGTACTCGGCAAGTATTGTACTTTTTCCCATGCCGGGGTCGCCTTCGAGGGTGAAATAACCGTTGGGCTTGTTGCTCAGGAAATCCTCAATCTTATCGAAAACGTATTTACGACCTACGAAACCTTCTGTCTTAATGTCAATCAGCGATCGAAACTGTCTGCGCCAGTCCATTGCTGCTGCGATAAGAGCGGTTGCACCGACACTTGAATCATTTGACCTTTGTTTTTGAAGCCACTCAGGAAACTGTTTTTCCCACAACCACTTGAATGCTTGCTCCCAAAGGCTGTCACCTTTGCGGGGTTGACCTCGACCAGTTGGTTTTACAATAGGACAGCCATTTCTAGACAGCACATCGCATACAGCAGTCAAGTGATCTTGGAAATTCTGTTCCTGATTGATAATCTCCTCGTTTTTCCACAGATATTCTGCAAGTGCCTTACGCTTCTTATTCGCATTGTTCTCATCAAAACGACTTAAGAAAACATCTCGCTGCTTCCCAAAAAAACCGTAGCGGTTAGCCAGTTCCCCTAGAAACATAAGCTTTAATTGTTGTGAGTCATCCTGGGAGTCCATATCACACCCGCAATAGGGAGAGTATATTAAGTTCTTGCCAGTCATTTTAGCATAGCAATTCATTCTGCTAATTTCGACGGAAATTCGGTTGGGACCAAAAACTCTATTAAATTCTATTTCTTCTCTATTTTAAACTCATTTAATTGACAGGTTTTCTTGATTAATCTAGATTCAGCAGTCAATTATCTACCAAAAAAGTAGAGTTCACATAAAAAAATATGAACGTACAACTTTCTCTTTTTCCCGAAGAATCAGGACAAGATTTCTCAATTTCTTCAAATCGAAAACCTAAGACGACTCGCAAATCAACGTCTACCAAACTCCCCAAGGAAACAAAAACGATTCAACCCGCAAAAAAACGTTCAAAACCTTATATCTGGGTGACTTGGCTTTCTAGCTTGATGGGCGAAGAAAAGCAGTGTAAACATACAGCATGGTCTTCGGCTCACTACCAGTTTCCCAAACGACCCAGTGATTTTGACTCCTCTGCACATGACGAGATGGTAATCCAACGGGCAATGAAACATCAAGCCCAAGGATCTGCTGTGTACGTTGAGGATGATAACTCATTCACAATTAACGGCAAGACTTGCGATATCGGTGGCAAGCCAGACATTGTGGTGATTGAGAACGGTCAGCTTATCATCGAGGACTGTAAATCGGGCAAATGTAAAGCTGCACACCGGATGCAAGTGCTGATTTATATGCTGCTGTTTCCTCTCTCGCCACAAGGTCAACGTCTCTGCCAAAGTCATCCCCCCGCAGGACGGCTGGTGTATCCCGATGACATAGTGGAAATTTACCCATCAGAGGTTGACAGTCAATTCAAGGAGTTCTTCCGCCAAACTGTTGCTATCATCAGCGGTGCTACTCCCCCACCTCAAGCGCCAAGCCATTGGGAATGCCGCTATTGCAATGTTCCTGGTGCATACTGTCCGGCACGAATCGACTTAGATGCAGATACAGGCAATCACGACTTCTTTTAGGTTGCTTTCTTACCATGACCCCTTGAGCTAAGAGAGCAATTAATTAAACATCAATTTAATTGATTTGTGTTGCTCCTTGGGTCGGGTTCCCTGGAGGATTGAATAGGAATTAGTAGCAGCGTAGCATAGAGTTGAATCTCTGCTGTTCAGGATTTGAGGCCCTGCTTCACAGGTGCTGCCAGCCGTCCTGTGAAAGCTGTTGTCAGCGCCAGTGGCCTTCCGGAGCGAGCGTGCCTCTTCTTGGGGGGCGCGATCGCGCACCCCGCATTCCTTAAGTTGACACGCCTCGGCAGTGCCGTGTCCTTGCGAGATTGTTCGATCGGTGAGCCTACATCATAAACCTGCCATCTGCTGTATTTCAAATCTCCATCTCGGCTTCAGTTTTTCTAGCTTCCTGCTTGTTGGAGTTATGGTTTTGAGCGAGTTGTTGTTGGGAGAGGAGATTTTCTACTTCTTCGGGTGGAATGTCGCACAGAAGAACCTCAACATTACCTTTTTGGAGGCTGGCTTCAAAAACTATCTCGCTGTGAGAGTTAAAGCCTTTGACAGTACCCTTCGACTTGGATTTATCGCTGAATTCGACTTCAAAGTCGAGGCGCGAGCCTTGGGAATCGGTAAAGCTGATTTCATCCTGACTGCTTCTCTTTACCATTTCAACTAAACGTTCTTGGTTGAGAGCTTGTTGAAAAATCTTTAAGCGATCGAGTTCTTCTTTTTCTTCAGGTTTCAGCAAGTCGTTTGTAACTTCCCATTCTCCCGTTTTATCCTGTACTGCTGAAAACAGTTCTTCGCCTTCCTTAGTTTTTAAGCTGACAGCGGTAGAGGAGTCAAAATTTGTTATATAAAGCTTTGCTTCTCCCAAATCAACGCCATCTTCTAATGCAATGCCTTCCGCATTTGCTTCTTCTTCAGCTAGGTTGTAAATTTTCGCCAGTGTTGCTGCAAGTTGGGCATCCTGAGTAAGATTTTGGGCTGTCACAGTGATTTTTTTAGCAGTAGCGCTAGCGCTGCTGCTAGCTGGGATTGTTGATTCTAATGAAATTTTTTCACCTATTTCTGTTGCGTTTTGTACGAATTGGTCGCTGAAGGATGGAGTTGAGCTGTCGGGTGGTTCTAATTTTGCATCCCCAGCTTGAACGCCTGTCTCGCTTTTTTGAAGAGAAAGTTTGTTCTCTAAAGCTTCTATTCGTTGTTCTAGGGTATCGAGTCGCTTTTCAAGTCGGTTGAGTGCTTCATTTATTTGTACGAGCTGTTCTTCAAAACTCGCCTCTGTGTCAATCTTAATAGAAGCCGTTTTTTCAGAATTGTTGTCTGTCACACGACCGGAAATTTTATCAACTTTTCCGTGGACTTTGCTAACAGCTTTAGCTAAGAGCATACCGGGTGTTGAGACAAATTCGGCATCCGGTTCAGGTAATATGTTTTGTTCCGGTTCTGGCTCCGGTTCAGCTATTGGTAAAGCTTCGGATTCAACCGTTGCATCTGCCATTGAATCCGCTTCAGCCAAGTTGGTAACCCGCTGCGAGAGCGAGTCAGCTCGTTGGCTTTGAGCTTGCAGCCTTTTGACAATACCGGCAACTTGGCGCTCTTTTCCAGCCCCAAGAGCAGCTTCTATAATTTGAGAAGCTGCTTTTTTCCCCATCAGAGTAGCGAGAACCGCAACTTGAGTGCTCAGGCCGCTGACAGTTGTACCTTCTACCTCACTTCCAGAAATGGCTGTTCTACCACTAACTTGTACAGCAGCATCGAGGATACTATCGATGTTCTGGTCGTTTGATTTTTTGCCTTGAGGTCGCTGTTGGCTCGTTCGGGTTTTTGAAGGTGTGCGTGCTAAGGATTCAGCAACTTCTACCCCTTCATTTGTCTGAAGTTTTCTTTTGGCTTGGGATTTAGCTGATAATTCTTCGTCTTCCAAATCTTCTCGCTCAGAGTTTTGAAGGTGGTTTCTAGTTTGAGGCTTAGCTTTAGGTTGAGGTTCTTTCAGTTCAAACTCATCTAGCTCACTTAGTTCATCTCTCGGAGAGCGGGTTAAGGCTTTAGATTTAAGCAGTGGTTCTTCCGACTCCAACTCCTCTACGTCATCTTTTCGGGGTCTTCTTTTGGTTTGAGAGTTGGGTGATGGCTCGTCGTCATCCCAAGTTTTTATTTCATCTTTTTTAGATTTGGTATTGGTTTTAGATTTCGCTCGGGGCAAGGGTTCCTCATCCTCTAACTCATCTAGCAAATCGTCTTTTTTAAACTTAGTTGCAGTTTTAGATTTAGACGGGTCGGGTTCTTCATCCTCCAATTCATCGAGTAAATCGTCTTTCTTAGACCTTGTTTTAGTTCGAGGCGAATCGAGTAATGCTTCAATTCCTGTTTTAGTAAATCGGTTGTCGTCCGGCTCTCCCAAGTGCTCCATCATGTACTTTCCTGTGGTAGAGCCGTACTCGGGTCGATCGCTCAAACTGAGGACGAGTCCGTTGTGCTTGACCTCCACGCTAATGCCAGGTTTGCCGTCTGCTTCCGTTAGTTCTTCAATTGCATCGGCAAAATCTTCTACGCTGGTGAGTCCGTTTTCCAGGCAGTAATCTAAAGCTTTCTCGCAGCGATTTCTTAGGTAGTTGAGGATTTTCTTGCCCTCGGCTGTGTTAGGGGTGATGTAGTTTCCCTGGCTTCGGCTTCGGTATGCTGTTTTTGTAGCCATAATCTTTGTGGCGGCGTGAGTGGATATTTCCCATCAAATTCGAGCAGTGTGGCTACTGACTTCACTCGGAAGAGCGGTTTTAGGGAATTAAAGTGACCCCCTCCAATCGGAGGGGGAATCGTCGCCCACTAATAAATAGTTCCTGTTTGGAACTCACTAAAAAACTAACTGTTCGGTCAACGAGCTTTCCTGGTGTTCACACCTACCCGCTCTTAGATGTGCGGTAGTTGATGTTAAAGTTGTGTATCTGCATCTCTTTTTTGTGAAGATGTAGAAGCTAATTCAGCATCAACCTCTCTGAGGTATTTGATAAACTGAGAGCTGTTGTTTTCAGAAAGTTTCTTAATGATTTGACCTGTTTTCAAGTCAGCAGCCAAGACCGGATTATCAGCTTCATCTCTGACTAAACACCTAACATTATTGCGAGATTGGCTAATAAAAGCTGTCCAGTTCCCCACAGGGATTTTAGTTTCTCCAGTTTGGTTATATGCTTCAGAAATCGCATCTTTCAGCAATTGTGAGAGGTGGGCGGGGCTGGCAGCAAGGTCTTCGGGTTGAGATGGCGGTTTGTTTTGGGTAGGGGTTGGCGATACGGATTGCGATCGCTTTTGGGTAGGGGTTGACGATACAAGCGGTCGCTCTTGACAAGGAGTTGGCGATACGGATAGCGATCGGTCAAGACAAGGGGTTGGCGCGACTTCTGAAAGTTCCTCAACTGATTCAATTAGTTGCACAGAGCTAGGGTTCAATGGCACTGAAAAAGTGAGCAAAAAAAAATCTGTAAGGCAAGATATACATAGATAATTGCCTTACAAACCAAAAT